>NZ_JBHVKJ010000007.1:0-127629 GCF_042798275.1 Nocardioides sp. NPDC057767
CTCGTCATGACGAGCCGACTCGGCGGCATTTCTGGTCACGATGGGCCGACTCGGCTGGTTGGATAGGGGACGTGACGGCTGCATCGACTGCCTCGAGCCCCGCTTCGGCGGTGGAGCACGCGATGCGTACCTATCTCGACCACCTCACGGTCGAACGCGGGCTCGCGGCCAACACGCTCTCCTCCTACCGGCGCGACCTGAGGAGGTACGCCGAGTTCCTGGCGCAGCACGACGTGGAGACACTCTCCGGCGTCTCGGAGGCGACGGTGTCGGGGTTCCTGGCACACCTGCGCGAAGGCAGCGAGGAGCATCCGGCGCTCAGCGCGACCTCGGCGGCGCGGACAGTCGTGGCGGTCCGCGGGTTCCACAAGTTCGCGGTCGCCGACGGCCTGGTCGAGGCCAACCCGGCCGGCCACGTGAAGCCTCCACGCGCGGAGAAGCGGCTCCCGAAGGCGCTCCCGCTGGCCGACGTGGAGGCGATCCTGGAGGCGGCCGGCGCGCCCGGCACCCCGCTCGCGTTGCGCGACCGGGCTCTCCTGGAGGTGCTCTACGGCACCGGCGCCCGCATCTCCGAGGCCGTCGGCCTCGACGTCGACGACCTCGACCGGGTCGACCATGTGGTCCTGCTGCGGGGCAAGGGCGGCAAAGAACGGATCGTGCCGGTCGGCTCCTACGCGATCGAGGCCGTCGAGGCCTACCTCACCCGCGCCCGTCCCGACCTGGCCTCGGCCCGATCGGGAGGCGCGCTCTTCCTCAACGCCCGCGGCGGCCGGCTCTCGCGCCAGTCGGCCTGGACGGTCCTGACCCGCGCCGCCGAGCGAGCCGGGATCGACAAGGACGTCTCGCCGCACACCCTGCGCCACTCCTTCGCCACCCACCTGCTGGACGGGGGTGCCGACGTACGTGTCGTGCAGGAGCTGCTGGGCCATGCGTCGGTGACCACGACGCAGATCTACACTCTTGTCACCGTGGACAATCTCCGAGAGGTCTTCGCGACCGCACACCCGAGGGCCCTGTGACCGACACCAGCTGGATCCCCAAGGTCGGAGCGAGCCCCGACGACGTCTACGAGGCGGTCGTGGCGTGGGCCGAGGGGAGTGGCCGCAGCCTCTACCCCCACCAGGACGAGGCGATCCTGTCCCTCCTGGCCGGAGACAACGTCATCCTGGCGACGCCGACGGGCTCGGGTAAGTCGCTGGTCGCCGCGGGCGCCCACGCAGCCGCCCTGGCCGAGGACAAGGTCTCCTTCTACACCGCGCCGATCAAGGCCCTGGTGAGCGAGAAGTTCTTCGACCTGGTCGAGACCTTCGGCGCCGAGAACGTCGGCATGCTCACCGGCGACGCGTCGGTCAACGCCGACGCCCCGATCATCTGCTGCACCGCCGAGGTGCTCGCCAACCTGGCACTGCGAGAAGGCAAGCATGCCGACGTCGGGCTCGTCATCATGGACGAGTTCCACTACTACGGCGAGCCCGACCGCGGCTGGGCCTGGCAGGTGCCGCTGCTCGAGCTCCCGCAGGCCCAGTTCCTGCTGCTGAGCGCGACCCTCGGCGACACCAGCGCCCTGGCCAAGGACCTGACCAGGCGAAACGGCCGCGACACCGTGCTCGTCGACCAGGCGGAACGACCCGTTCCGCTCACCTTCGACTGGCGCCTGACCCCGCTCCCGGAGACCCTCGAGGAGCTCGTCACCACCGGACAGGCGCCCGTCTACGTCGTCCACTTCACGCAGAAGGACGCCGTCACCCACGGCACCTCGCTGCTCAACGCCGGCTGGCTGAAGCTCGCAGGCGAGGAGAAGGAGCAGATCGCGAAGCGGCTCGAGCCGGTCCGGTTCGCCGCCGGCTTCGGCAAGACCCTGGCCAAGCTCCTCAGGAAGGGCATCGGCGTCCACCACGCCGGCATGCTGCCCCGATACCGACGGCTGGTGGAGCAGCTGGCACAGGCCGGACTGCTCAAGGTCATCGCCGGCACCGACACCCTCGGGGTCGGCATCAACGTCCCGATCCGTACGGTGCTCTTCACCGGTCTGGCCAAGTTCGACGGCCGCCGCCAGCGCATCCTGCGGACCCGGGAGTTCCTCCAGATCGCAGGAAGGGCCGGCCGGGCCGGCTTCGACACCCAGGGCTACGTCGTCGTCCAAGCCCCCGAGCACATCATCGAGAACGAGAAGGCCAAGGCGAAGTCCGAGGAGCGCCGCAAGGCCGGCAAGAAGAACTCCAAGGCCCAGCTCAAGAAGCCGCCCGAGGGCACCGTCGTGTGGACCGAGGCCACCTTCACCAAGCTCGTCGACGGCGCCCCCGAGCCGCTGCAGAGCCGGATGAAGGTCGACAACTCGATGATCCTCAACGTCGTCGCCCGCGACGAGGACGCCTTCGCGGTGATGCGCCGGATCACCATGGACAACCACGAGGACCGCCCCACCCAGCTCAAGCTCGCCCGCCGGGCCCTACGGCTGACCCGCTCGCTGGTGCACAGCGGCGTCCTCACCTGCCTGGAGACACCCGATGCGTACGGGCGCCGCTACGTCCTCACCGAGGCGCTCCCGGCCGACTTCGCGCTCAACCAGCCGCTGGCCCACTTCGCCCTCGCCGCGCTGGACACGCTCGACCCGGAGTCCCCGGAGCACACCCTGGAGATCGTCTCGGTGATCGAGTCCGTCCTCGAGCCACCGCGACAGATCCTCTTCGCCCAGCAGCACGAGGCCCGCGGCAAGGCGATCGAGAACATGAAGGCCGACGGCGTCGAGTACGACGAGCGGATGGCGCTCATCGAGGAGATCACCTGGCCCAAGCCGATGGCCGAGCGGCTCGAGGCGCTCTTCGAGGTCTACCGCGGCACCCACCCGTGGCTGCCCGAGGACGCCTTGGACCCGAAGTCGATCCTGCGCGAGATGTACGAGCAGGGGATGACCTTCACCGATGTCGTACGCCGCTACCAGCTCGCCCGCTCCGAGGGCCTGGTGCTGCGCTACCTGACCGACGCCTACCGCACCTTCCGGCACACGGTCCCCGAGACCTACAAGAGCCCCGAGGTGGAGGACCTGGTCGAGTGGCTGGGGGAGACGATCCGGCAGACCGACTCCAGTCTCCTCGACGAGTGGGAGGCGCTCTCCGACCCCGAGCACATCCCGTCGGCGGTGGCCCACCACGAGGCCCCGCCGCCCCCGCGGTCGCTGTCGCAGCAGCTTCGGGCCTTCGAGATCATGGTGCGCAACGCGATGTGGGCGCGGGTCGACGCGGTCTCGCGCGACGACCTCGACGGCCTGATGCGGCTCGAGCGCGCGGCCGCCGACCGCTTCGAGCCCGCGCGCGAGGTGGTGATGACGAGGCCGCGCTGGGACGACGCCCTGGAGGCCTACTTCGCCGAGCACGACGACGTCGGCATCTCCGCCGACTCGCGTTCTCCCAAGCTGCTGACCTGGACGGTCGAGACCGGCGCGCCGGCGGGGGTGGACGAGGACGACGCGACGTACGACGACACGCGGGTCTGGCGGATCACCCAGACCATCGACGACCCGGCCGGCGACCACGACTGGGTCATCGAGGCGGTGGCCGACCTGGACGCGAGCGACGAGGCTGGCGAGCTGGTCCTGGCGACGGTGGCGATGCGCCGACTGTGACGGGTTGCCGGCGTCCGCTAGCGTTGCGGTGTGCGCAAGCTTCTGAAGAACCCCGTCGTCGCCGCGGCCATCGCCAAGATCGCCAACGAGGCTCGCAAGCCCGAGAACCAGAAGAAGATCAAGGACGCTGCGACCAAGGCCTACGATCAGTTCCAGAAGCGCCGTAAGTCGCACTGATCACGGCCGATCGGGCGGAGATCCATCCACAGGTTTCTCCACATCGAAGGCCCTCCCTGTGGGGCTGGCGGGGCGCCAAGTGCACAGGTCATCAACAGATTCGGATCGCGTAGCAGAATCACCTGGATTTGCCTTGTGACACGCCCGGCGCGGCTCCTAGAGTCGCGCAGATCTGGGTCTTAGAGTCGCCGTGTCGACATATAGACCCGCACGCCGTGATCGTCCCAGGGCCGCGGCAATTGAACCGGGGGTGGAGGAATGGAAGACAGCTATTTCGGGGCAGGTGGCGCGACCGCGCCGCAGCTGCCTCCGCAGACCCCGGACGCGCCGGCCTATCCGCCCTCGGCCAGACTGCGCGCCAACGCCCCTGAGCCTGACGCGGGTTCCTTCGACTCCCCGGGCAAGAACAAGATGGGCCCGACCGGCCGCCCCTGGCCCAACCTCCCCGAGCCCGGCCCCGCCACCGGCGGCCCCGCGCGCACCGTGGCGATGGTCAACCAGAAGGGTGGCGTCGGCAAGACCACGACCACGATCAACCTGGGTGCGGCTCTGGCCGAGCACGGCCGCAAGGTCCTCCTCGTCGACTTCGACCCGCAGGGGTCGCTCTCGGTCGGTCTCGGGCTCCAGCCCAACGAGATCGAGCTGACCGTCTACAACCTGCTGATGGAGCGCGACATCACGCTCCAGGACGTGGTCGTGCCCTCCGGCATCGACGGCGTCGACCTGCTCCCGGCCAACATCGACCTCTCCGCCGCCGAGGTGCAGCTCGTCCAGGAGGTCGCCCGCGAGCAGACCCTGGCCCGCGCCCTGGCCCCGGCGGTCGCCGACTACGACGTGATCCTGATCGACTGCCAGCCGAGCCTCGGCCTGCTGACCGTCAACGCGCTGACCGCCTCCGACTCGGTGGTCGTCCCGCTGGAGTGCGAATACTTCGCGCTGCGCGGTGTCGCCCTGCTCAAGGACACCATCGACAAGGTTCAGGAGCGGCTCAACCCGCGTCTGAAGATCGACGGAATACTGGGCACGATGTACGACAGCCGCACCATGCACAGCCGCGAGGTCATGGAGACCCTGGTCAACGGCTGGGGCGACCGCGTCTTCCACAGCGTCATCCGGCGCACGGTGAAGTTCGCCGACTCCACGGTGGTCGGCGAGCCCATCACCGAGTACGCCTCCAGCTCCACCGGTGCTGACTCCTACCGGATGCTCGCCAAGGAGGTGCTGGCCCGATGGCAACGAGGCGAGTGAGGGTTCCCGCCGCTGACGACCTCTTCCGGCGTACGTCCGACGGTGCCGCCCCGGCGGCCACAGCCGAGGCGAAGGCCCGTCCCGTGCACGCCGTGCCCGAGCCCGACGCCGAGGCGCCGGCGGCGAAGAAGCGGTCCAGCGGCCGCGTACGGCACGACGAGAAGATGACCGTCTACATCACCTCCGAGGAGCTGCTCGAGCTGGAGCACGCCCGGCTCAGCCTGCGGGCCAAGCACAGCATCGCGGTCGACCGCGGCCGGCTGGTGCGCGAGGCGCTCGCGATCGTGCTGGCCGACCTGGAGGAGTACGGGGCAGACAGCGCCCTCGTGCACCGGCTCGCCGAGTGACGGCGACGGTCACCCAGATGCCAGACGCCCCAGTCGGGGCCGAGGAGCAGGAGTCGAGCGGCGCCGGGGGTTTCGAGGTGCGCCTCGAGAACTTCGAGGGTCCCTTCGACCTGCTGCTCAGCCTGATCGCCAAGCACAAGCTCGACATCACCGAGGTCTCGCTGGCCACGGTGACCGACGAGTTCATCGCCTACGTCAAGAAGGGCGCCGCCGAGAGCGGGAAGGGCGCCTGGGACCTCGACCAGACCTCCAACTTCCTGCTGGTGGCGAGCACTCTGCTCGACCTGAAGGCGGCCCGGCTGCTGCCCCAGGGTGACGTCGAGGACGAGGAGGACCTCGCGCTGCTCGAGGCGCGCGACCTGCTCTTCGCCCGGCTGCTGCAGTACAAGGCGTTCAAGCAGGTGGCGGCCGTCTTCGGCGAGCGGCTGGCGAAGGAGTCCAAGCGCCACCCGCGCTCGGTGCAGCTCGAGCCACGCTACGCGGGCCTGCTGCCCGAGGTGCTCATCGGCATCGGGCTGGAGCAGTTCGCCCAGCTCGCCGCGGCCGCGATGGCGCCCAAGCCCGGGCCGCCCGAGATCGGGCTGGCCCACATCCACGGCTCGAAGGTGTCGGTCAAGGAGCAGGCGGCACTGGTCATCGAGCGGCTGCGCGCCTCGGGCCAGATCACCTTCCGCGGCCTGTGCTCCGACTCGCCCGACACGCTGACCACGGTGGCCCGGTTCCTCTCGCTGCTGGAGCTGTTTCGCGAGGGCGCGGTCGCCTTCGACCAGGTCACCGCGCTGGGCGAGCTGACCGTACGCTGGACCGGCGACGGGGCGCTGGACGTCGACGAGCTGATCCAGGACGAGTTCGAAGGGCAGCCGCCTGCCGAGGGCGGGGCCGACGATGGGGAGAAGGACGATGACTGAGGCCTCGAAAGGCTCGACCGACGGGGACGAGACGCTCGCGATCGATTTCGCCGATCTACGCCCGGCGCTCGAGGCCGTGCTGATGGTCGCCGACGAGCCGCTCGAGGCGGCCGCGCTGGCCTCGGCCGTCGCTCATCCGACGGCCACGGTGGTCGAGGCCCTGGAGGGTCTCGCTGCCGAATACACCGAGCAGGGCCGCGGCTTCGACCTGCGCAACGTCGCCGGTGGCTGGCGGTTCTACACTCGCGAGGCGTATGCCGAGATCGTCGGAGGCTTCGTGCTCGAGGGTCAGCAGGCCCGGCTGACCCAGGCAGCGCTGGAGACGCTCGCCGTGGTGGCCTACAAGCAGCCCGTCTCGCGCGCCCGGGTCTCCGCGATCCGCGGCGTCAACGTCGACGGCGTGATGCGCACACTGCTCACCCGCGGTCTCGTCGAGGAGGCCGGCCAGGACCACGAGACCGGCGCCAACCTCTACCGCACCACCGGCTACTTCCTCGAGCGGATCGGTATCACCGACCTCGGCGAGCTGCCCGAGCTGGCTCCCTACCTGCCCGACCTCGCCGACATGGAGGAGGAGCTGACCGAGCAGGTCAGCCAGGAGGCGCTGGCCGCGCAGCCCGAGGAGACTGCGGCGAATGGGTCCGACTCCGAGGATGCGGGAGAATCGAAACCGTGAGTGAGCTTCCTGAGCGTGATGATCTGCCGCTGGACGACGAGGGCCTGATCCGGCTCCAGAAGCTGCTGGCCCTGGCCGGCATCGCGTCGCGCCGAGGCAGCGAGATCCTGATGCTCAACGGGGAGGTCGAGGTCAACGGCGAGGTCGTCACCCGCCTCGGCACCAAGGTCGACCCCGGCAAGGACGTCGTACGCGTCGGCGGCAAGCGGCTCCCGCCGATCTCCGGCAAGGTCTACCTGGTCCTCAACAAGCCGCGTGGCGTGGTCTCGACGATGAGCGACCCCGAGGGCCGCCGCAACCTGTCGGACCTGGTCGCCGATCGCCCGGAGCGGCTCTTCCACGTCGGCCGTCTCGACACCGACACCGAGGGCCTGATCATCCTCACCAACGACGGCGACTTCGCCCACCGGCTGGCGCACCCCAGCTACGAGGTCGACAAGACCTATGTCGCCGAGGTCAAGGGCGAGGTCTTCCCCAACGTACGCAAGCAGCTTCTCGCCGGTGTCACCCTCGAGGACGGCCCGGTCACCGTGACCAAGGCCCGGATCATGGAGACCCGCAAGGACAAGTCGATCGTCGAGCTGGTCATCCACGAGGGACGCAACCGCATCGTGCGCCGCCTCCTCGACCACCTCGGCCACCCGGTCACCCGCCTGACCCGCACCCGGATCGGCCCGGTCCGGCTGGGCACGATGAAACCTGGCGACATGCGCGACCTCTCCCGCGAGGAGCTCGGCGAGCTCCTGGACACGACCGAGCTCTGAGGGCCCGAAATCCTGGGTGCGTACGCGATGGCGAGCCGTTAAGGTGAATGCCATGCAGCAGCGCGCGATGAGCACGACGACGCCGGACCCACTCCGGCGCTGACCTGCTGTCCACACCTTTCGCAGACCGCCCCGGAGCAGTGCTCCGGGGCGGTTCTTCGTCTCTGTCGGCGGTGCTCCGGGCCTCACCCCAGGAGTTCGACCATGAACCTCGACCATCGAGACCTCAACCGCGACCTCGACATCTTCGCCACCGACCCGCTGGCCGGGTCCGGCCTGCCGTTGTGGCTGCCCGACGGAGCCGTCGTCTTCGCCGAGCTGGAGCGGCTGGCCGCCGACCTGGCAAGAGCCGACGGCTGCGTACCGGTCAAGACCCCGGTCCTCGGCAAGCGGGCGCTCTTCGAGCGCTCGGGCCACTGGGCGAAGTTCGCCGACGACATGTTCCCGCCGATGCGCCTGGGATCGGGACCCGACGGGGAGAGCGACGACGAGCTCGTGCTCCGACCCGCCAACTGCCCACATCACGCGCTGGTCTACAGAGCCCGACAGCACTCCTATCGCGAGCTCCCGATCCGGCTGCACGAGCTCGCCCCGATGTTCCGGGCCGAGCGCTCCGGGGTGCTGTCCGGGCTGAGCCGGGTCCGCGCGATCAACCTCGACGACACCCACGTCTTCTGCCGCCCCGACCAGGTCGCCGAAGAAGCGGGCAAGGCACTGCTCTCGGCGCTGAAGGCGCAGCAGATCCTCGGCCTCCGGGTCGACTACGTACGCCTGTCCCTCCGCGACGAATCACCGTCCTACCTCGGCTCCGCCGAGCAGTGGCACGGTGCCGAGGGTGCGTTGAGGAAGGCGGCCTCGGAGGCCGGTGTCGAGGTCGTCGAGGCGCCGGGCGAGGCCGCCTTCTACGGGCCCAAGCTCGACCTCCAGGTCATCCCGCGCGGGCAGAGCACGTCGTCTCGGGCTCCGCTTCGACAGGAAGAGACCATCGCGACCGTCCAGGTCGACTTCAACCAGCCCGAGCGCTTCGACCTGACCTACGACGCCGCCGACGGCTCCCGGCAGCGGGTCGTGATGGTTCATCGCGGCACCGTCGGCTCCATGGAACGCGTCACCGCCGCGGTGCTCGAGCGCTACCAGGGCCGCCTCCCGCTGTGGCTCGCGCCCGTCCAGCTCGCCGTGCTGCCCGTCTCCTCGGCCCAGGACGAGCCTGCCCGGGCGCTCATCGACGCTCTCATCGCCGAAGGCCTCCGCCCGCGTCTGGCCCCCGGCGGCTCGCTCGGCGCGCGGATCCGGGACTCCCGGCGCCGACGCGAACCGCTCATCGCGGTCATCGGGGCGGGCGAGGCCGAGGTCGGGGAGGTGCAGGTACGCGACGTCGCGGCGGGGCTCGAGCGCCGGCTCTCGGTCTCCGGGCTGGTGGCTGCGATGAAGGAGGCCTATGCCTCGCGGGCGGGAGAGGTCTCCTGGTGAGATCTGCCGGCGAGGCCGAGATCGCCGAGGCGTCACGCACGTCGGCCGAGGCGGCACTCGAGTGCCCACTCGGCCGACGCGGGTGACGTCCCGGCATGACTACTGCGCAGCTCTATCGCACACTTGGCTCGTCGTCGGCGATAGTGCATGGGCAACCCGCGCCGACCGTGTCACCATCGAGACATGGCCGTACCGGACGTGCTGCGTCCCTACGTCACGTCGCTGATCGCCTACGACGTGGACTTCGGGGCGCCGGGGCTGCATCGCGGGATGCCGTCGACCGAGATCACGTTCGTGCTGCCGGTCGAGGAACCGCTCGTCACCTCCTGGGGGAGCGGGAGCGCGCCGGTGACGGCGTGGTCGCTGGTCTCCGGGCTGCACACCCGGCCGGCGACGATCCATCACCATGGCCATCAGCGAGGTGTGCAGCTGGGGCTGACGACCGCCGGGGTGCGGGCGCTGTTCGGGATGCCGGCCGCGGCCTGGCGCGGCGAGCTCCTGGCCCTCGACGAGGTCGCGGCACCCGGCGGCGTACGTCATCTGCCGGAGCAGCTGGCCGAGGCCGATCCGCGGCAGTGGGAGCGGTTGGTCGTCGCCGGCCTGGTCGGGGCGCTGGCACGCCGCGGCGAACCGGGGCCACGGGCGGAGGTCGGACGGGCGCTGGCGCTGCTGACCGGGGGAGCGGGGGTGCAGGAGGTGGCCGACGACGTGGGCTACAGCCGCCGGCGGATCAGCGACCTGGTGCGCGCCGAGACCGGGGTCGCCCCGAAGCAGTTCCAGCGGCTGGCGCGCTTCGACCGCTCCCGTGGTCTCGTCGGCCGGCTACCCCTGGCGCAGGCGGCGAGCGTCTGCGGCTACGCCGACCAGGCGCACCTGACGCGGGAGTGGCAGGAGTTCGCGGGGTGTTCGCCGACGACGTGGCTGCGCGAGGAGTTCCCATTCGTTCAAGACCTCGCCGACCGCCAGCCGGTTGACTCGAGGCATGAGCACTGAACCCACCAGAGACGTAGCGAAGATCAAGTACTGGCAGTCGATGGCGTTCCAGGACGCCGAGGCGATGATGACGTGGCTGAGCGCGATCGGCTTCGTCGAGCACTCCACCTACCGCGAGGGCGGCATCGTGCACCACGCGGAATGGCTCTGGCCCGGCGGAGGAGGGCTGATGTTCGGACAGGTACGCGAGGACGGCGGCATCAAGAAGACCGGTGTGTCTTCCGCCTACCTGATCACCGACGACCCCGACGCCGTCTTCGACAAGGCGGTCGCCGCCGGCGCCACCGTGGACCGGCCGATGGTCGACCAGGACTACGGCGGCCGCGGCGGCACGGTCACCGATCCGGAGGGCAACTCCTGGTCGTTCGGCAGCTACCAGCCATCGTGATCGCGAGGCGATATCGCACACCCTGGTCGCCGGCCGCGATAGCGCACCAGCAGGCCTGAGACGAAGAGGGTCGAGCGGCACCCACCCCTTAGCCTTGGACTCATGACACGGACCGGGGAAGCAGGGGGACGGTTGTCGAGTCTGACCGGCCCGGTCGAGATCGTCGGCGTCGGCCTGCTGGGCACCTCTGTGGCGCTGGCGTGCGCCGCGGCCGGTCTCGACGTGCTCCTCAGCGACTCGGTCGCCAGTCACGTACGCACCGCGACCGGCCTCGGCGCCGGCCGCCGCCGCAAGCCCGGAGACACGCCGCAGCTGGTCGTCGTCGCGGTCCCTCCGGCGCACCTCGGTGAGGTGATCACCCGAGCCCTCGCAGACAGCCCCGATGCGGTCGTCACCGACGTCGGCAGCGTGAAGGCGTCACCGCTGGCCTACGTGCGTGAGCACAGTCCCGCCGACGTACGCCGCTATGTCGGTGGTCACCCGATGGCCGGAAGCGAGCGCTCCGGACCGCTGGCCGCGACCGCGACGCTGTTCGAGGGACGGCCGTGGGCGGTCACGCCGCACCCGGAGGCCGACCCGGTCGCGACCGAGCTCGTCGGCGAGCTCGCCCAGCTGTGCGGCGGCGTCCCGCTGACTCTGACCCCCGAGGACCACGACCAGGCGGTGGCCCGCACCTCCCACGTGCCGCACCTGATGGCGGCGCTGGTGGCGGGTCGGCTCGCGGTGGCGCCCGAAGGGCACCTCGGCCTCAGCGGCCAGGGCGTACGCGACGTGACCCGCGTGGCCGCCGGCGACCCCGGCCTCTACGGCCAGATCGTGGCCGGCAACGCCCGCGCGGTGACCGACCTGCTGACCGAGGTGCGCGCCCAGCTCGACGAGATGATCGCGGCCGTCGGTAACGGCGACGCCGCCGCCCTGGACGTACTCCTCAAGGAGGGGCAGGCCGGCACCCGGGCCATCCCCGGCAAGCACGGCGGGCCGCAGACCGCCCAGGCGATCGTCTACGTCACGGTGCCCGACGAGCCCGGCAACCTGGCCAGGCTCTTCGCGGACGCGGGCGAGAGCGGGGTCAACATCGAGGACGTACGCATCGACCACGACCCGGGTCGCCCGGTGGGTGTCATGGAGCTGATCGTGGCCGAGGACGCGGCCGACCGGATGCAGGCGGTTCTGGAGTCCCGGGGTTGGGTCGCTCACCGGTAGGCTCCCGCCCGTGAGCAGCAGCAATCCCACCACTGACCCCGCCCGCATCGTCATCGCCGTCGACGGCACCTCCGGCTCCGGGAAGTCGAGCACCTCGCGTGGGGTCGCCGACCGCCTCGGGATGCGCTACCTCGACACCGGCGCGATGTATCGGGCGATGACCTGGTGGATGCTCAGCAATGACATCGACGTGCACGACGCCGACGCCGTTGCGGCGGCAGCCGGCAAGCCCGTGATCACCTCCGGCACCGACCCGCTCGGCCCCACGATCGCCCTCGACGGCTCCGACGTCTCGGTCGAGATCCGCAGCGACCGGGTCAACGCCGCCGTCTCCCCGGTCGCCACGGTCCGCGAGGTCCGCGCCCGCCTGATCGCCCTCCAGCAGCAGGAGATCGAGCAGGCGCTGGCCGCCGGCTCCGGCATCGTGGTGGAGGGCCGCGACATCGGCACCGCGGTCTGGCCCGCCGCCGAGCTGAAGCTGTACGTCACCGCAGACCCGGCCGCCCGCGCGGCCCGCCGCGCCGCCGAGGAGGGTGGCAGCGACGCCGAGGCCGTCCGCGCCTCGCTGGAGAACCGCGACAAGATCGACTCCACCAAGGGCGGTGCGGCCGTTCCGGAGGGTGCCACCCACCTCGACACGACGCCCTACACGCTGGAGGAGGTCATCCAGCTGGTGGTCGAGCTCGTCGAGACCACCGTGCGTGACCCAGCCGGCAAGGCGGGGGAGTGAGCGCGAGTCCGCACGCGGGCACGCCCCGCGCCGACCTCCCTCGTACGGACGGGGTTCCGCATCCGAGCCGGTGGGCGCTCTACCACGTCAACGTCTATGCCCGGTGGCTGATCCGGCGCCGGTTCGACGTCCGGTTGCACGAGACCACCAACATCCCGGGGACCGGGCCGGTCGTCTTCGCCTCCAACCACATCGGGATCATCGACGGCCCGCTGCTGGCGATCTTCACTCCGCGTCCGGTGCACGCACTGACCAAGCTGGAGATGTTCGAGCACTGGTTCCTCGGTCCGTTCCTCCGTTGGGCCGGCCAGATCCCGCTCTACCGGTTCGGCAGCGACCCGGCCGCGGTGAAGATGGCGCTGAAGGTGCTGCGCGAGGGCAACGCGATGGGCATCTATCCCGAGGGCACCCGCGGTGCCGGTGACCTGGTCCGGTTCAAGCGCGGCGCCGCCTATCTCGCGCTCGCCTCGGGCGCTCCGGTGGTGCCGGTGACCATGCTCGGCAGCCGCGACCCGGGCGGCGGGGTCTCCTCGCTGCCGCACAAAGGTGCCCGCATCGACATCGTCTATGGCGAGCCTTTCCACGTCGAGCGCGTAGGCTGGCCGCGTACCAGGGAACAAGTCGGGCATGTCTCGGGTTTGCTCCAGAAGCACATGCAGGTCCAACAGGACCATGCCCTGGCGTTGACCGGTCGCGAACTGCCCGGTCCGCTACCTAGCGAGGAGAACAATGACTGACCCCGACGTTTCGTACGAAGACGTACGAGACCTGCACGAGACTGACGAGACCCCGGCCGGGCCACAGCCCGTCGTGGCCGTCGTCGGCCGCCCCAACGTCGGGAAGTCGACTCTGGTCAACCGGATCATCGGCCGCCGCGAGGCGGTCGTCCAGGACGTACCCGGCGTGACCCGCGACCGCGTCTCCTACGACGCCGACTGGAACGGCAAGGCCTTCACGCTGGTCGACACCGGCGGCTGGGACCCCGACGCCCAGGGTCTGGCCGAGCGGATCGCCGCCCAGGCCGAGATCGCGGTCTCCCTGGCCGACGCCGTCCTCTTCGTGGTCGACGCGACCGTCGGCATCACCGACGCCGACGAGGCGGTCGTACGCATCCTGCGCAAGTCCGGCAAGCCGGTCGTCCTGGTCGCCAACAAGGTCGACGACCTGCGCACCGAGGCGGAGGCGTCGGCACTGTGGAACCTCGGGCTGGGTGAGCCCTGGCCGGTCTCTGCGCTCCACGGCCGTGGCTCGGGCGACATGCTCGACGCGATTCTCGCGGTGCTCCCCGACCCGCCGCCGCTCCCCGAGGGCACCGAGATCGGTGGCCCGCGGCGGATCGCGCTGGTCGGCAAGCCCAACGTCGGCAAGTCCTCGCTGCTCAACAAGCTGGCCAAGGAGGAGCGGGCCGTCGTCGACAACGTCGCCGGCACCACCGTGGACCCGGTCGACGAGCTGATCGAGCTCGGCGGCCGCGAGTGGCGCTTCATCGACACCGCGGGCATCCGCAAGCGCGTCAAGGAGTCCAGCGGACACGAGTACTACGCGTCCCTGCGCACCACCACCGCGATCGACCGCGCCGAGGTGGCCGTGCTGGTCATCGACGGCGGCGAGAAGATCTCCGAGCAGGACATCCGGATCCTGCAGACGGTCCGCGAGGCCGGCCGCGCGCTCGTGATCGCCTTCAACAAGTGGGACCTCGTCGACGAGGACCGCCGTTGGCAGCTCGACCGCGAGATCGAGCGGGAGCTCGTCCAGGTGCAGTGGGCGCCGCGGATCAACATCACCGCGCGCACCGGCTGGCACGTCGACCGCCTGGTCCCGGCCCTCGACAAGGCCCTCGAGGGCTGGGAGACGCGCATCGGCACCGGTGCGCTCAACTCGTTCCTCGGCCGCCTCGTCGCCGAGCACCCGCACCCGGTCCGCTCGGGCAAGCAGCCGAAGATCCTGTTCGGCACCCAGCCCTCGACCGCGCCGCCGACCTTCATCCTGTTCACCAGCGGCAAGCTCGACGCCTCCTACGAGCGCTTCATCGAGCGCCGGCTGCGCGAGGAGTTCGGCTTCGTCGGCACCCCGATCGTGCTCCAGCAGCGGGTCCGCGAGAAGCGCAAGCGCTAGCAGCGCAACGGAACAGGCCCGCAGGTCACCGGTGGTGACCTGCGGGCCTGACGTACTTCGTGGGCTGCCGGGCTAGGCGGCGGAGCCATCCGCGGTGACCGAGGGAACCTTGACCTCGAGGCGCTCCAGCACGCCCTGGTAGAGCTTGGTCAGGGCGGCGACCTCCTCGGCGGTGAAGGCGTCGAACATGACCTGCCGGATCAGCCTCACGTGCTCCGGGGCGGCGGCCTCGATCGCCTCGAGCCCGGCCGGGGTGAGATCGACGTAGGCTCCGCGCCGGTCGTCGAGGCACTCGCGGCGCTCGACGAGCCCACGGGCGGCCATCCGCATCACCTGGCGCGAGAGCCGGCTCTTCTCCCACTGCAGCTTGTCGCCCAGCTCGTACATCCGAAGCGACCGGTCGGGGACGTCGGTCAGGTTGACCAGGACGTCGTAGTCGGCGAGGGAGAGGCCGTTCTTGGCCTGGAGGTCGCGGTTCATCCGCGCGGTGAGCTGTGCGTTGACGGCGAGCCAGGAACGCCACGCGACCTGTTCGTCGTTACTGAGCCACTTGACCTCGTCCATGAGGTACACCTTACCGATTCGAAACTGCTGGTTTCAGCAGCACCGCGCATCGGCCCGTGAGCGTTGGCTGCTTAGGCTAACGGTTGATGCAGAAACTAGACTGGTCTCCATGAGGAGAGCACGATGAGTATCGACATGGACTTCATCACGAAGGACCGTGAGCGGATCAAGAAGGAGTACCTCCGTGAGGAGGGCGCCCGCCCGGCCAGCACGGCCCGGGGGATCCACCACACCGCGCTGCTCTCCTCCGACGTACGCAGGTCGATCGACTTCTACCAGGGACTCCTGGAGTTCCCGCTGACCGAGATCTTCGAGAACCGCGACTACGCCGGCTCCGACCACTTCTTCTTCGACGTCGGAGCGGGCAACCTGCTGGCCTTCTTCACGCTTCCCGGACTCGACCTGGGCCCGTACGCCGAGGTTCTCGGCGGGCTGCACCACATCGCGATCTCGGTGACCCACGAGAAGTGGGACTACCTGCGCGCCAAGCTCGACGACGCCGGGATCGACTACATGGTCGAGTCCAAGTCGTCGATCTACTTCAAGGGACCCGACGGCGAGCGGCTCGAGCTCCTCGCCGACCCGCTGGGGGAGATGTACGGCACCAAGGTGCTCTGAGCCCGGACGCATCCGGGACGGGCCGACCGTCCCGGATGCGCTCAGGGACGGTCGAAGGGATCCTCGGGCACCTCGAGCTCGAGCTGCTCCTCGTAGACCTGCTCCTCGGCCCGCCGGTCGGCCAACCATGCCGTCAGCGCCACCACGACCAGCTGCGAGCGGGACTCGGCGGCCATCTCGTGGACCATGGCGTCGAGCACGTCGACGTTCGTCGCGAGCAGACGCAGGGGCATCGTGACGTACGGGTCCTCGAGGCGCTTCGGCTGCGGGACGGTACGCAGGAAGGTGCCGTCGGAGACGGGCCTGGTCTTCTCGCGCAGCGCCGCCTGGTGGGCCCGCAGGAGGACGGGAAGCCGGGGGCGGGTGGCCGCGACGGCATCGAGCATCACGTCGACGAGCGAGCGCGGTACCGACTGGCTGTAGGTCTTCCACTGCGCCGCCAGGGATGCCGGCACGGAGAGGCTGATCGCCTGCACCGGCATCCCCTGACGCCGCCCGGCGCCCTCTCGCTTCGACCTCGTGCGGTGGGCGGGAGTGCCCTTGCGGGAGATCGGGTCGAGCTTGCCGGAGGGCGCCGGGCTGCTGGTCTCTTCGGTGCTTGTCGGGGCTGTGTTGGATGGGGAAGGTGTATCCGACACGGTGAGCTCCTGTGGTGGGTGTGATCCATGTGTCAGGAGTGATTGTGTCGGACAGCACCGACAGTTTCGCCAGTGCCTGGGTCAGATCACCAGGCTCAGCGCCAGCACGAACACGAGACCGGACACGGAGAGCACCGTCTCCATCAGCGACCAGGACTTGATCGTCTGCACCACGTCGAGGCCGAAGTACTCCTTGACCAGCCAGAACCCGGCGTCGTTGACGTGCGAGAAGAACACCGAGCCGGCACCGACCGCCAGGACGACGAGGGAGACCTCGGCTGCGGGCATGTTGGCGACCAGGTCGACGACGAGCGACGACGCGGTGATGGTGGCCACGGTCGCGGAGCCGGTGGCGAGGCGGATGAGGACCGCGAGCACCCAGGCGAGGACGATGGCGGAGACACCCGAGCCCTGCGCCCACTCGGCGAGCTGGGTGCCGATGCCGGTGTCGATCAGCGACTGCTTGAAGCCACCGCCGGCGGCGACGATGAGCACGATCCCCGCGATCGGCGGGAGCGACTGCTCGACGGTCCTGGCGATCCGGCGCCGGTCCATCCCGGCGCCACGGCCGAGGGTGAACATGGCGACGACGACCGCGATGGTCAGCGCGACGAGCGGGTAGCCGATCACGTCGAAGACCTGCTGGACCTGGTTCTCCGGGTCGTTGATGACGATGTCGACGATCGCCTTGGCGAGCATCAGGACCAGCGGCAGCAGGACGCTGAACAGGGTGACGCCGAAGGTCGGGCGGCGGATGTCGGTCGCGGTGGCCGCTCCCGGGCCGCCCACCGGAGTGGCGTCGAAGGTGTGCGGCGCCTCGACCACGACCCAGCGGCCGGCGAGCCGGCCGAACAGCGGTCCGCTGACGATGATGACCGGGATGGAGACGAGTACGCCGAGCGCGAGCGTCGTGCCGAGGTCGGCCTGAAGCGCCCCGATCGCGGCCAGCGGACCGGGGTGGGGCGGCACCAGGCCGTGCATCGCCGAGAGACCGGCGAGGGTCGGGATGCCCACCGTGATGAGCGAGACCTGCGCCCTGCGGGCGACCAGGTAGATGACCGGCATCAGCAGGACCAGGCCGATCTCGAAGAACATCGGCAGGCCGATGATCGCGCCCACGAGCGCCATCGCCCAGGGCAGCGTACGCACCGAGGACCTGCCGACGATCGTGTCGACGATCTGGTCGGCGCCGCCGGAGTCGGAGAGGAGCTTGGCGAACATCGCGCCCAGCGCGATCAGTAGACCGACGCTCGTGGCGGTCGCGCCGAAGCCCTCGCCGAACGAGGTGATCACGTCCATCACGTTGCGGCCCGACAGGACGCCGACGGCGACCCCGCCGAGGAGCAGGGCGAGGAACGGATGCAGCTTGACGTAGGTGATCAGGACGACGATCAGCGCGATCGCGGCGAGCGCGGCGGCGAGGAGTACGCCTCCTGAGGCGACCGGTGCGACCGGTTCGGTCGCGGCGGCGAGGATGTTCATGCGGACTCCTTGGTGAGATTCGAGGTGGGGGTCACCGTGGTGAGATAGCGGTCGACGATCGCATCGATGTCCTGGTCGATGTCGATGGTCGTGCCCTGCTCGTCGGGAGCGAGGGGCTCGAGGGTCGCGAACTGCGAGCGCAGCAGCGACGGCGGCATGAAGTGCCCCGCGCGGGCGGCGAGGCGTGCCTCGACCACCTCCGGGGTGCCGCTGAGGTGGAGGAGCCGGAGGCCGCGGGCGCGACTGTGGAGCAGGTCGCGGTAGCTGCGCTTCAGCGCCGAGCAGCTCAGCACCGCGCCGGTCTGCTCGTGCTCGGCGAGCCAGCTGCCGAGCGTCTCCAGCCAGGGCTGCCGGTCACGATCGTCGAGCGGACGGCCTGAGGCCATCTTCGCGATGTTCTCCGGCGGGTGGAAGTCGTCGGCGTCGGCGAAGGGGACCCGAAGGCGCTGGGCGATGGCCGCACCGACGGTCGACTTGCCGGAGCCGGAGACTCCCATGACGACGAGGAGGGGGTTCTGTGTCACGCGTCACAGCGTGCATCAAAAGGCATCCGTTTGGCAAGGCGGGGCGATGTTAAGGATTCCGATTGCGCGCGGCCGGGGATGTGCGACGATGCCGCAGTGACGACTTCGAGCGGTGAGTCCGCGCACCGACTGCACCAGAGCGTCCGGGACGCCCTCGGCCGCCAGATCGTCTCCGGTGAGCTGCCGACGGGCGCCGTGCTCACGCTGGAAGGGATCCAGGCGACGTACGACGTCTCCCGGCCGGTCGCCCGCGAGGCCATCCGGGTGCTGCAGGCGATGGGCCTGGTCGCGACCCGGCGGCGCGTCGGCATCACCGTCCTCCCGCGTCAGGAGTGGAACGTCTTCGACCCGCTCGTCATCCGCTGGCGGCTCGACGGTGAGGGCCGGCGCGAGCAGCTGCTCTCCCTCTCCGAGCTGCGCCGCGGCTTCGAGCCGATCGCCGCCCGGCTCGCCGCCGAGCGAGCTGCCCCCGAGCACCATGGCGCTCTCGCCCGGTCGGTCGCGGACATGGTCGTCCACGCCGCCTCCGGCGACCTCGAGGCCTACCTGGAGGCCGACACCGCCTTCCACAGGGTGCTCCTCAACGCCTGCGGCAACGACATGCTCGCCGCCTTCGGTGACCTGGTCGCCGAGCTCCTCGCCGGACGTACGCACCACCACCTGATGCCCGCCACACCCAATCCCGCCGCGATCGAGCTGCACGAGAAGGTGGCGATCTCGATCCGCAACGGCGACCCGGCCGGAGCCGAGGAGGCCATGCGCGCCATCATCGACGAGGCCGCCGAGGCCCTCGCCGCCGCCGACGACCCGCCGTAGGGGTACCGATTGGAGGCCATGCGCTGCGGTGCGGTAATGTTCGGATCGCTTCGAGCGGAGAAATCCACTCGCAGTTTCGGGCTGTGGCGCAGCTTGGTAGCGCACTTGACTGGGGGTCAAGGGGCCGCAGGTTCAAATCCTGTCAGCCCGACCGAAACAAACTGGCTCTGACCTGCGTAAACAGGTCAGAGCCAGTTCTGTTTTTGGCTGTCTGCCACGGATTTGCCACCAAGTCGGATTCTTATCCGATCGCGTCTCGAATGTCGGACGGTTTGCCGCTCCTGCTGTGCCGCTTGGTGCGAGGCGCATCGGACGCACCTTGCTGGTGTCACGTCCCGACAGCGAGGAGCGCATCCGATGGCTCAATCGACGAACGAGATCTACTGGCTCACCGCCCGTCAGGTAGCCGAGCACTTCGGCGTCTCCATACGCACCGTGGACAGGTGGACAGAGAGCGGCGTCTTGAGGTCGTATCGAATCGGCTCTGTCCGTCGGTTCAAGGCGAACGATGTCGTCAAGCTGCCTCGACGCAGCGCGGCAGCGCGGTGATCAACGGGGCGTGGGATGTGCAGCTGGTCGAGCAGGTTTCTGCGGCGTGGCTTAGAGTTCCCAGACTTGGTCTGGGTCATCCAGCGCGGCTCGGATCTGACTGAGGTCTCCGAGGTCTGCGAGGGGGGACTCACGGGCGACGTCGACGATTCCGCGGACGACGGTGGACATTGTCTCGCCGTCGCCCCGCGCGACGGCGTCATCGAATCGCTCGAAGAGCTGATCAAATGTCTTGCGTCGCTCGGCGAATGCTTGGTCGAAGTAGTCCTTGAGGATCGCTTCGGCGGCATGGATCCGGCCGACCTCGATCTTCTCGTACGTCTCGAGCCGGGTGCGGTTCGTCTTCTCGGTCTCATGGACGTTGACGCATTCGCGGACCGCGTCAACGATCTCGTTCAGCGCGCCGAGGGCGCTGAGGCCTGGAACGCTTCTGGTGGGCGGGATGACCTTGGTGACGTTGGCCTTCACGGGGTCAGGCATGAGTGTCCTCTGCTGTAAACGGTCGGTAGGTCACGGTTACCTGCTCGCTCGCCTCGGTGAGGTTGCCGTCCTGATCGAGGATCGGGGTGGCAGCGACATCGCGCACAGCGATCGTCATTGCGAGCGCATGTTGAAACCGGGCTGCGTGAGCAGCAGGGTCGAATGGTTCGGCTTCCAAGGTGTCGAGTGCATCGGTGGCGAGGTCCACCAGCCGCTCGAGCAGAGAGGAGAGCTCGGCAACGCGAAGGTCGATCGCGCCGAGGCGGGCATCGGTCTCATCCAGCTTGGCGATCTGTGTGTTGATCGTCGCCTCGATCTCTTTCGCGTGGGTGAGCGCCTTTTGTCCTTCGCCCTTCACAACGAGTCCGGCGACGAGCAACCCGGGGCCGATGGTCACAACGTTGAGGGCTGCCGCACCGAGCGCCATGCCGCCTCCGCCGGCCGCGAGACTTCCGCCGCCGAGGGCAGCGAGCGTTGCGTTTGTCGCGGCCGCGCCTGACAGCGTGGAGATGGCTGTGCCGGTGCTGGCTGCCCCGAAGGTGGACACCGCGAGCGGTACCCCGGCGCTGACACCGGCTCCGGTGGCAACGCTCGTCACGATCCCGCCCATCCACGTTGTGGCTGAAGTACGCAGCATCTCGGGGTTGGGTACGGCACCGAAAGCGACTTCGAGGCCGTCGACGAGCAGCTTCTCGTTGTCGCGTACGTTCTTGGCGTTCCGCTTCAGGAAGTCGCTCATCCGGAGCACGACATCGGTGATCGCGCGCCTCTGCTGGTCCGCGAGCACCCCGACGGCATCGTTAGTCTCCGCGACCTTCTCCACCGACTGCGCACGCCGCTCGTCGTACTTCTCGCCAGCCTTCTTGATTCGGTCCTTGGCAGTCTTGATATCAAGTGCGCCCTTCCCGCCGAGTGCGACGCCGGTCCCGCCTGTGACGGCGCCCACGGCGATGATGGCAATAGGAATGAGCAAAGGCAGCGGCACGGCACATCCATCTCGAGGGTCAGTGTCTCGCCCGGTCCGCCACGAGCGCGGCAGTCAGGCGCATGGCCGAGTTTCGGGTACATGTGTCGATCTGTGCCGGCGAACCCCCGTCCCATACCCAGCGTGGGGTATCTGAATCTCCGATGGCGTGATCGCTGTCTCGCGAGCGGCCGAGACGGGATCGTGCGCGCTGGCATAGCCCCTACCGCGACTGCGCTGGACGTTCTTGCTGCGTCAGGGCATGTGGTTCAACAGCTGCCAAGCCAGAGCGCAGTTCGAGCGCCAGTGCGTGCAGCGGTTCGGCTGTCGCAACCCTCCGGCAAAGGGGTGCGTGTCCCGCTCTTGGCTGATACCAATGAGAGGGGTGGACCACGACGACTACGGGAGGCCGCGAGCGCAATGACGATCACTGCCTCTGCCAGCAATTCCCAGCCGCCCGGACCGCCTCGTTGGATCCGCCCGTCGTTGAACGTGAAGGAGGGTCGCGACCCGCTCGGTCTGCAAACCACAACCCAGGATCGCCTGATGCCGCGGCTGCTCCCCGGAATTCTCGAGCTATCGCGTCGGGCGAGGTACTTCTCCTTCCACGCATTCCTGCTCGACACCTACCGAGGCCACCAGATGCGTCCGGACGGCAACGCGCTCTCTACGTTCATCAAGGCTCGGGAGTGGGAGTTTGGGTTGGCGGTCTTGCTATGCCCTCACGCGTGCGGGTCGAGCCCGGTGGGTGCCTCGAGCTTGCGTCGCGTCGTCGCTCAGCATGCCGACATGTACGTGCGCGGCGAGTCGGTGGAAAGCGCCTTCGGCGGCTATGGGCTCTACTACCGATCTCCGCTAGCCGAGCTCGGCATCGTCGCGCGAGCCGGCACCCAGTTAGGCGACAGACCAACGCCGATTGACGTGCTCCGCGATACTGATCGCGCCAGACGACTGGCGGAGGCGTTCGGCGATGCTGTGGCGGAGACTGAGTACATAAGCACGTGGATGCTGACGACTGACCCGATTCCCGCCGACGTGCTGGTGGAGTACGCAAGGGTCGCGTGTCTGTGTCAACTGCGGGAACGCCCTGTCGAGCGAGACGCGGTGCACGACGCGCTGTTCGGTCAGGACGCCGCAGTCGAACCTCTTGTAACAGCACCCGATGCGTTCGCTCCGGCGGTCGATCTCGAGGCGGCAGCATCGGACGTTGCCACAGGGCGAGAGGGCATGACCGCCAACCCAGTCGAGATCGACCACGGTGCGGCAGTAGCCCAGCGTCGACGCAGCGTCGCGCACTTTCTGTCCCTCATCGAGGAGAATCCTCATGTCGTTGACGACGAGGGCGCCTACCGTGAGGGACTCTGGGCGGTACGCGCCTTCCGGTCCGATGACCACGAACGGGTCGGGGGTCAGTGGGCGGGACTGATCGCAAAGGACGTGTGGCAGGACGCTCTGTGCAGCATCTGGTCCGACTTCTGCCGAACAGGATTTCACGCGACGAGCGTCGATGGTATGGGATTGACTTGGGAGCAGGTGCGCTCAATCGCCGAGGACATGGCGGGTGGACCACCTGTTCTGGTCGGTGGTGCGGCGACGTCCAAGCTTCGGGACCGGATCGCATCCGGCGAGATGACGCTGCCTGGCCTCGAGGCGCCGGTTCGCGATGCGATGCTCGAAGACCTCCGGGCAGCAACTGATCGCATCGACTCGGCTGCCAGCGGATTGATCGTAATCCTGGAGCTGCATCGACGCGCCGCAGACCGCTCCGATGCAGGGTGGCTCGCGGCCACCGCCGTCCGCTCCTCGTGGCAGCCGTCACTGGCGGCCGTCTTGCGTGACCTCACCGCACATCTGGAATCAGGACCGACAGTTTCGGAAACGCTGTGGTGGATCGTGCAACGCTACGTCTTCATCGTCCACGAGCGGATCGCCTACTCGAAGCTGCCTGACCACACCTTCCGATTCCGCTGGGAGGAAGGTCACGTGCGGTTCTACGACAATGGTCTGGGCAGGTTCCCGCTAGCCGCGATACGCCGGGATCCGCTATCCCAGCTGACCTACGACCTCGCACTGTGGAGTCGCGAGGCGTCAGGGGCAGGCCTCGCGTTGCTCACGGATCGGGGTCGCTTGTTCCTCCAGGAATCGCTGCAATGAAGGAGCCGCGAGCGATCGCCCAGATGGCCCCGATCAGTGAATTGTTCCGCGGCGATCGGGTTGCGCTATGGGCGACGACCTACAACGTGGACCTCGATCTGTTCAGCGGCTACCTGCTCGGGCGGTTGGGCGAGCCGCCCCTGAACGTGGTGGTCCTCGCCGACCGTGACCGCCTGGACACGACCCTGGAAGCGCTGCCGTCGGAGCGGATTGTCACTCTGGGATCGGTAAATCGCCGCTGGTTGCTACGCGGCGTACGTCTGGGCGCCGGTGTGTTTCATCCCAAGTCCTACCTGGCCCTGGCAGGCAGGTCGGTCAAACTGCTGGTCGGCTCGGGGAACCTGTCGACCAACGGTCTTGACCAAGGCCGTGAGGTCTTCACCTCCTTCTCGAGTGGAGACCCCACGGGCGACGCTGCCATCCGGACCTGGGTCACCTGGATGCGGCGCATCGTGAACGAGTTGGGAGACACGCGCTTGGCCGAGCGGTTCACCGATTTGGAGACACGACTTCCGCGCAGCGACTCGATTACGGTGGTTGCCGATTCCCCGCTGTGGCATAACCTCGACCGGGCGCTTGCCGACCAGTTCTGCGAGCGTGTCCTTGAGGAATCCGGCAGGATCGACGAGCTGATCGTGACAGCACCGTTCTACGACGAGGCCGGAGACGCACTCGCGCGTCTGCTGCAGCGTCTCGGACCGACGAAGGTCACGATCCACATGTCGAGGTCGACGAAGGTTGACGGCAACAAGCTTGCCAGCCGCCTTGCGACGTTCGACGTTGCCGTAGCGACGCTCGCGTACCTTCCGGAGGCGTTCACACACGCCAAGCTCGTTGGCGCAATTGCGGGCGATCGCGGTTGGCTGTTGTCTGGTTCGGCGAACCTGTCGAACGCAGCTCTCACGTTTTCGGCTGGCCCGATGGGGACGGGCAACACCGAGCTCGCCGTGTTCACAACACTCACCGCCACCGACCTGCGGATGACGTTCCTGCCGCCCGAGGTCGAGGTGGAGGAACGAGACCACTCGGCACTCACCGCGCTGACCTTCGAATCCGGCTCGGAGCCAGTAGCCGCGCCGCCGGTGCGGATCACGTGCGCGACAGCTCTGTCCGACGGTCGTGTCGAGATCACCACCGACCCGGCGTTGAAGTCGACGGTGAATCTTGCCGACCACACCGCCGCACAGGCCCTGAACGTCAACGCAGATGGAGCCACCACGGTCGGTCCTTTGACAGGCCCGCTGGTTCACCTCGTCGATATGTCCGGCGAGGTCGTGTCGAACCGTGTCGTTGTCGACGACCCCGAGTCGCTACGGCGCGCGCTGCGGACCGGAGAGAGGAGTGCAGGCAGCGGTCGGCCCTCAGAACTGACAGCCGCCGATCTCGACACGCCTCTCGGACAGGCGCTTCTGTACCTGCATCGCAAAGTCGTGATGGACGTCAGCGAGGCCGCCGGTCCTGGCGGCGGTAGTGACGCGACTCGCGCCGAGGTCAGCGGTGACGACGATAACGACGACCTGTGGGACCGGCTGGAGCGTGAGAAGCTCGGCCGCGATCCCCGGGCCGGCGCGTACGGACGACTCGTCGGGTCGCATTCGACCGGTGACCTTGGGGACCCTCTGATCGAGCTGCTCGATGCGATGCGGGAGCGCACACCGGACGAGGCGCTGCACTCGCCCACGCTTCTGCGACTGATTAGCGGCCCACTCGCACCCGAGAACCCCGGCACGGGAGCACCCTGGTCGACCTCGGCCCGAGTAAGGGTTCGCGCCAGAAACGTCCTTCTTCGATGGGCCTCGGTGCAGACGGACCCACGACTGACGTGGGTCGACCCGCTTGCCCCCCTGGGGAATCTGAAGCTGATCGCAGCCACCTTTGGCCAGTTGTGGCGAATCAACGCTGAACCCAACATCGACGCGGGTCTGACCCCTGACGATCTCGACGACCTCTGGATGCAGTGGCTGCGACCCTTCGTGGGAACGGGCCAGCGCGACGGCTGGCTCGATCACTCGGCCCTGGAAGGGGACGCCGTCAGGAACCGCCTTGACAGGGAGTTTGCGCGGAACGTTACGGTTCTCTGCTGGCTTGCACTCCGTCCCCGGCAAGGTGCTCGAGCAAGGATCGTTGAGTGGCAGCCCGTGTTGCAAGCCGTCCTGAGCCATGGCCTGCTCGAAGTAGGCGAGGACACAGCGGAGTTTCTGGCCGCGACCGGACACTCGGTCAGCAGCGACGACGTCGAAACTGACCTGTTGGAGGCCTTGGAGTTCATCGACGACGACCTGTGGTGCACGCAGACGGCACTCGACATGGGCCTCGCGCGCCTGGAGCTCCAAGCCGTGAGCGTCGGAGCGAAGACCGCCGTCCGGCTGATGATCGGAGGCATATCGGATCCGCTCAATGACCCGCGGATTCCTGCGCTCGTGGCCGCGATCGGCCAGTATCGGCGCACCGAGACTGTGACAGCGTTCGGGACCGACGTCGACTGGCGCCTCGCAGTGCGTCCGGGCGATCCCATCTACTTCCTGCCGGGACTAAACGCGAGCGAGGTCGAGACAGAGCCACTGGCACCCGGCGCAATCGACGAGATCGCGGCCACGAACGGGATCCTCGCCGATCTCTTTCCCTCCGAGGTCCGGTCAGCCTCGTAGACAGCAGGCCCCTGCCAGGTCAGGAAACGTCGAGGAGATGTGCGTTTGGTGCGCGGGCTGCGTCAGACAGTTCCGCGAGCTGGATGACGGTCCTGCCGGCCGCCTCGAGCGTCGCAGCGCCGACGCAGTCGACGAAGGTCGACGGTTCGCGCCAGGCGTACACGATCCGTGGGATGCCTGCGTTCAGGATGTGCTGGGTGCAGGTGACCGGACGTGAGGCGCGGGTGCTGCACGGCTCGAGCGACGTATAGATCGTTGCGTTCGTGAGGTCGGTGCCCTCGGGAAGTGAGTCGAGCGCCGCTTCCTCGGCGTGCTGGTGCGGATCGTCCTTTCGCGACCATCCTTCGCCGAGAACGGTTCCGTCGGGGGTCGTGATGAGGGCACCGACCGAGAATGCAGTGGTCGACGGTGGGCAGCGCCCAGCCAGTTCGATCGCCCGCAGCAACAGGCGGTGGTCGAGGTCTGAGGCGGATCGATCGTTCATCGCGGAAGGTAGCGGAGCAGGACGCAGTCACCGATCTGCCGGGTCTCGGCGAGCTTCATGCGATGGCTCGGGTCTTGCGGAAAGTCGCCGGGGTTTACGAACCGCGGCGCATCGGGATCGCCGACGAAGAACGGTGCGAATACCAGGTGGAGCTCGTCGGCGAGGCCGGCGGTGAGGAACATGGTGTGGATCGTCCCGCCGCCTTCGACCATCAGACGTTGTACGCCGCGGGCGGCGAGGTCATCGAGGACCGCACCGGGTGTCACGGTTTCACCGAGCGCAACAACGGTGGCCGAATCAGCGAGGCGATCGGTGAGTTCGGGGGCTGCGGCGTCGGTCGTGTAAACGACCTTGTCGACCTC
Organism: Nocardioides sp. NPDC057767; assembly: GCF_042798275.1. NCBI lineage: Bacteria > Bacillati > Actinomycetota > Actinomycetes > Propionibacteriales > Nocardioidaceae > Nocardioides > Nocardioides sp. NPDC057767. The sequence goes on from NZ_JBHVKJ010000007.1 coordinate 26,925, forward strand.
GCCGGTGGCGAAGAACTTCGCGTTCGGGTCGAGATCACCGGAGGTGGTGATGGTGACCTTGATCGGTGTCGCTGCGCGGCCGTCGGCCTCGCGCTTCTCGCGTCGTTCATCCGAACGGACCATCAGGCGCGGGTTGTCGGCCCGAATGGTGTTGGCCCCGACGAGGATCGCGTCGACTCCGGCCCGGACCTCATCGACCCGATCGAAGTCCTCGTCGTTGGACAACAGAAGCCGCTCCGAGGTGGCGTCGTCGATGTAGCCGTCCAGGGACGCAGCGACGGAGAGCAGGACGTAGGGGCGAGTCACAGCAGGGTTCCAATCTCGTTCATCGCGCGCTCGATGATCGCGGTGAACTGGGTAGGGGTTGCGCACTCCGCCAGATCGGCGACGAGCCCAGTGCTCGTCCCGTCTTCAGCGCGGAGTGCTTCCAACGTATGTGCAGCAGTGCCGCCGGTGGGACCGTAAGGCAGGACTGGGATTCCGAGTGCTTGGGCGATGCTGACCTCAGCCGCGGTGCCTGACGCCCCGCCGACGACGATCATCAGGTCAGCCCCATGAACGACGTTCTCCCGGCCGAAACGGGCGCTGCTCATCACGAATCCTGCGGGGCGGAACTGGTCAGCGACGTAGGTGACCACCTCGATCCCGATGCCGACCGGACCGTGGTTCACCGCGATGCCTGAGAATGCGACGAGTCGGGCGAGCGCGGCCACGGTTGCATCCAGCAACTGGTCGTCGCACCCCGGCGCGCGGCTGCCGCTGATGACCACGCGAGGCGGGCCCGAGACGGGCTCTGCACCCTCGGTGAGCAACCCCTCGAGCTCGGCCGGTGTGACGTTCAGAAGTTTGGCGAGGAGCGGCCGGAAGGTGGCCAGGGGAGTGGCCTCGCCGGCTTCCCATCGGGCGATCGTGGAGCGGTCGACCTCCATCGCGTACGCCAGGCGCTCCTGGGAGAAGCCCGCGAGTTTGCGTTGACGCACGAGGTCGTTACGCCGTGCCATGCACCCTCCCAAGCCGGATCGAACCTTCTGTACGCACGTGCGGTGCGGCATCGCTGCACAGATGCGGCAACAGTGCGACATCGGTGCCATGTCGACAGCGCCCGGCCTCGCGTTGACTGGATCTCAGTAATCGAACTGCCCTGATCACCAGCCAGAATCCGGAGGCGCGCGTCGACATGAACAACGCTAGCGCAAACCCATCGTCCTCGGCGCGGACTACGACCGCGGTCTACAAGACCGTGTACGGGAGTTTCTGGCACTACGAGGCTGTTGGCCGGCGGAGGAGCAGCTACGTGCTCACCGCATGCGGACGGCGTCTCGGCCGCTGGCACATCGAACCTGCGCAGTCAGCCGCAGCGATCCCGGCCGAGGACATCTGCGCCGGGTGCCTTCGAAAGCTGACCCACTAACAGCGCCACCAGTCCGCGGCTGGATCCAGCCCCAGCCAAGGAGATCCACCCGCGACGTCGACGGCGCCGTCGGGTCCGTCATGCCGCCACACCCATCACTCGCTGATCTCGAGGAGCACCACGATGAGCATCGACACTCTTCCACCCCCGACCACCGCAGTCCCCAGCCCCGGGGCCGCCGAGGAGCTCGAAGACCTCCTTCGCTCGCGTGGCCCGGACCGGGACCGCCGCTGGCGGATGTGGGCTCACCAACTCACCGGCGCTACGACAACCACAGCGGCTGACCTCGTCGACCTGTGGAAGACGGTCGTCAACTTCGATCCGGTGTTGCATGGACATCTCGCCGACCCGATCGACCTTGGCTCGGCCACCGTCCTGGTCGCCGGCAGCGGCAAAGAGACCCTGAAGACCTTCAACGTGTCCACAGCAGCCGCTGTCCTGGCCGCCTCAGCCGGTGCCCGCGTCGTGAAGGGGATCTCCGCCTCCGTGTCGGCCGTCAGCGGCTCCGCTGACGTTCTCGGAACCCTCGGGATCGAGCCGGTGAAGAGCGTCGGAGAGCTCAGGCGCGACGTCGACGAGGTGGGCATCGCGTTCGTGCCGTACGCAATGTTCTGTCCCCGGTATGCCGCCGAGTACGACGACGTCTTCACCCAGGTGAATCCGTTCAGCTTCATGATGCCGATCGCCGTGCTTGGTGTTCGTGTCGGGTCCTTCGTTTACGGCATCGCAGATCGTCGCGTCGGCCTGTCAGCGCATGTCATCAGCGCGTGCCGACCCGACCTGCCTCACGGAAGTGTGGTCATGGCCGAGCCCCGGCCGGGCGGGATCATCGACGAGAGCGTGCCGCACGGCCGGGCGCGCCACGCGCTTGCAGGCGGCGGATCGGTGAGCATCCAGGAGACGACGTACCCGGACGCGCCACCACACTGGGCTCGTGCCGTAGCGCACGGAACCGACCATGATGCCAACGCCGCCCGGCTGGCCGCGTCCCTCGCGCCTCGCAACTCGGGTCCGAGCTGCGAGCTCGTCGAGACGAACGCCGCTCTCATCTGGTGGGAGTCCATCGGCCGTCTCGGCAGCCTCACCGACGCGCAACGCCACGTTCACGAGGCACGGATCTCCGGACGCGCCCACAGCCTGCTGATCTCGCTCCAGGAAAGGGGCCTGTGATGACCGCTGCCACGTCACCTATCAACTCGACGGTCCAGCCGATCTCACGGCTGGTGCATGATCGTCTGGGACCGCTCGCCCGCCGGTTCTCTCACGAGGACGGCGCAGTGGGTGTCCTTCCCGCAGACCTCAGTGATCTGGAGGTCGTCACAGGGTTCGGGCCGACCAACGCTCCGACGGCCGGGACGTTGTCGGTCATGATCGGGATCATCGAGCTGCAGCAGCGACTCGGTGTTCCGATGACGGTGATCGTCTCCGAGCTCGGTGCCTGGAACTCCCGCAACGTCGCCTGGGAGGATCTGCTCCGAGTGCGCGACCAGATGCTCAGCTTCCTTCGGGCCATCGGGTTCGACGACAACCGCGGAGAGCTGCGTACGCATCTGCACGAAGGCAACCTCACCCGTGCCGGTCGGATTGCCCGCTATCTGACTCCCGCGGATCTGGCCGAGAACTGCGAGGACCTCAACGACCTCTACGACTCCCATGGGTTGCTCGGCGGCGAGGTCGGCCTGACGGTCGATTCGCTCTATACCGTCGCCGACATCCTCGGACCCGCCGAGAACGGTGCACGCAACATCTTGATGGTCTCCGGCATGGAAGAGGCCTACTTCACCCAGCTCGCGCGCATCGTCCTCGAGCGACAGCGCACCGCGGGGGACCTCAGTCTCGGCTGGGAGGCGGAGGTCGGAGCGGTCTACTTCCGGGTCATCGGAGGGCTCGGGGGTTACCCGAAGATGTCCAAGAGTATCCCCGCATCGGCCATCCACCTCGGTATGAACGCAGACGACCTCAGAGCCAGGATCCTCAGCGATGCCCCGGCGGACCAGCCGGCCCTGTTCTCGGCAATCGACCTGGCCAGCGGATGGGGCGACGCGCAGATTCGTGCAGCACGCTCTTCCTACGATGCTCGTGACGCCGATCCGATCACCTGGGCACAGGTGAAGTCCGACTACCTCGACACGTTCGTCGAGTACGCGGACCAGTGGAAGCGCTGCGCACGATGAGCGCCGCAGCCATGACGAGCGACCCGTTCGCGCACCCACGCCAACGCAACCGGACCCGACTCGTCAGCGACGATTCCGGTAGACCCAGCGTGCTGAAGGAGTACACGCACCTGTGCGGCGAGGACGTCCGAGCACTGTCCAAGATCGAGCATCGGCTCCGCTCTACCGGTGTGCCGATGCCCGAGATGCTCGACTGGTCGGCAGAGCCGCCGACGACGGTTCACGAATACCTCGACGGCGAGCACCGCACCGACCCCACCCCGGAGATGATCGATGCCGCAGCCGAGGTCTTCGCGAAGCAGCTCAAGGTGCTACGTCGTACGAGCGCACCCTGGGTTCCTCGTCGCCCGGTCGGGTTGCCGACGCGGAGCCGAGAAGCGGCACACGCCGCTCGTTCGAGCTCCCTGCGGGACGCCATCGTCGGGTCGTGGCACCGGATCAGCGAGCTCGCAGCCTCCCACCCCTGGACCACGACCCATGGCGACTGGCGAGCCGACAACCTCCTCTATGCCGACAACGCGGTCCTAGCCGTCCTGGACTGGGAGGTCCTCATCTCCGTGCCCGTCGCCGAGGCGGTCGGCTATGCGGCAGCATCGCTGACCCACAGTTGGCGCCCGGACCTGCGCGCTCCGGTCGATCCCAGCACCGTGGTCACGTTCATCCATAGCGCCGAGAGGCATCACGCATTGGCGCCCGGCGAGACCGGGCACGCGCGCCTTGCCGCGCTTCATGTGGCTGCCGTACGCCTGGCCGAGGATGAGGCCGACGGGCTCGACGCCCCCACGCTCTCCGAACTCACCCGACACCTGGGAGCCCGACGATGACGATGCCCAACGTGCTGCAGATCCCGTCACACATGACCTACGCCAAGGCGCTCGGCCCCGCCCACACGGCCCCGGAGGTGGCTAGCCCGACTCTTCGGATCGCCGACCTCCTCGCCCAACCGCAGTGGGACTTCGACATCGTTCACCTCCACTCGCTGGAGCTGGTGACACTCGATGAGCTGATCCGGCTGCGCCAGCGCACGGTCGCTGAAGGCGTACGTCTCGTGGCCACGATCCACGACCTCGTGCCCAACATCGAGGCTAACGTCGGTGACTTTTTGATCAAGGTCGCCTACATCGCGTCCGAGGCCGATCACGTGTTCACCCTCACGCCACAGGCGGCCGACCAGATCGCAGCGCTGGCACCTCGCGCCGGGCCCGCCGAAGCCGTACCCCATGGCGCCGCCATCGCGATCGATTCGATTCCGGCCGTTCCCGTCAGCGGCGACGGTGGGCTCGCCGTGTTTGGTGCGTTCCGCCCCTACCGCGAGCTCGAGATCTTGGTGCGGGCGTGGCAGCGCTTGGGGGAGGAGCGCCCGAAACTTCGAGTGCTGCTTCGATCGGTCACCTGGGCCGACCAAGAACGAGACGCCGCGCTGCTCGACCTGCTCGAAGAGACCGCGCGCACTGATCCACGACTCCACCTGACTGTCACGAACACCATGCTCGGCGACGACGACCTGGTGGACTGGCTCACCGGCGCGTCTGCACTCGTGCTGCCCTACTCCCACATCACCCACTCCGGGCAGCTCGAGCTCGCCCGAGACATCGGCCTCCCCGTCATCGCACCCGACATCGCGAGCCTCCACGGCCAGCTCACCACAGGCCCACGAAAGGACCTGCCCGCGGTCTGGTTTGCACCCGACACGCTCACCATCGACGACTTCCCGACATGCCTGCGCCACGCCAGCGAACTCACCCTCGACACCGCCCACCGCAGCAGCGCGACCGCAACGGAGGACCAGAACCAGGTGAGGGCGGTCCGTCTGGCCGAGCGCACCGAGATCACCGAGCGTCACGCCGACGTCTACGCGGACCTCCTGACCAAGACCGGAGAGCGAGTATGACCACAGAGTCGAACCTGACCGCCCCTAGACTCCACCCCATGTCGCAGACAGACGCCAAGGTCTCCCTGACCGGAATCAAGCCGACAGGCGAGCCACACCTCGGGAACTACATCGGCGCGATCCGACCTGCGCTCGAGCTGACCAAGCAGCACGAGTCGATCTACTTCATCGCCGACTATCACGCCCTGACAAGTATCAGGGACCCCGAGCTCCTGCGCCACTACACCCGCTCGGTCGCCGCCACCTGGCTCGCCGCCGGCCTCGACCCGACCGAGACCCTCATCTACCGCCAGTCCGACGTGCCCGAGATCTTCGAGATGCACTGGGTGATGTCCTGCATCACCGCCAAGGGCCTGATGAACCGCGCCCACGCCTACAAAGCCGCCCGCGACCAGAACGCCGCAGCCGGACGCGACGAGCTCGACGCCGGCATCAACATGGGCCTGTACAACTACCCGGTCCTCATGGCCGTCGACATCCTCATCATGGGCTCCGACATCGTCCCGGTCGGCAAGGACCAGATGCAGCACGTCGAGTACGCAGCCGACATCGCCGGCACGTTCAACCACCTATACGGCAAGGCCTACACCCTCAAAATCCCGGAAGCCTCCGTCCCTGCCGAGGACTCCGGGCGTACGCTGCCCGGACTCGACGGCCGCAAGATGAGCAAGTCCTACGGCAACACCATCCCGCTCTTCCTGCCCGAGGCGAAGCTCCGGAAGATGGTCCGCAAGATCCCCACCGACAGCACGCCGGTCGAGGAGCCCAAGGACCCCGAGACCTCCCACGTCTTCCAGATCCTCGCCCAGTTCGCCACCCCGGCAGAGACCGAAGAGACTCGACAGCGATTGACTGCCGGCGGATATGGGTGGGGACAGCTCAAGAACGACCTCGCCGACATCCTCGAACGCGAACTCGGCCCGATGAGAGAGCGCTACGACACTCTCATGGAGCCGGGCAGCGACCTCGACCGCATCCTGCACAACGGTGCCGAGGAAGCCAGGAAGCGCGCCCGCCCCGTCCTCGACGGCGTACGCACTGCCATCGGCATCTGAGGCAACGGAACCGGTCGATGTCAGCCACCACGGTGATCTTCGATCTGTTCGGGACGCTGGTAGCCGCACCGTCGCGCTCGGAGCGAACCGCCGCCGTGCGCGTGCTCAGCGCGGCGGCGGAAAGCAGCACCGCTGCTGTCGATGAATATCTCGATGAGTCGTGGATGGTCAGACACGACGGGTCGCTTCCAGATGTCGACTCGCTCGTCGGCGACCTGATGAAACACGTCGGCTCGCCTGCATTGCCGAGCCAGGTTGCCGCGACGTGGCGAAGCCTGGCTGCTTCCAGACTCGTGCCGGACCGGTCGGTCGTCGCTCTGTTCGCCAATCTCCGTGCGAATGGGATCCGCATTGGGCTCATCAGCGACGCGAGCGCCGAGATCGCTGAGGCATGGCCATCCGGTCGGCTCACGCAGGACGTCGACCATGCTGTCTTCTCCTGCACTTCGGGTGCCGTGAAGCCTTCCGCCGTGCTCTACCGAGAAGCTCTCGAGGGTCTGGACGCCCATCCGGACGAGGCTCTCTACGTCGGTGATGGCGGTGGCGACGAACTCAGAGGAGCACAGGAACTGGGCATGACTCCCGTTCGTGTCCTTCGACGGGGCGGTGCCAGCGCCCTGGCATATGGCGTCGGGCCAACGTGGGACGGATTGACCCTTTCGTCGGTCGAAGAGATCGGTGCTGGACGACTTGTCCGACGGGGTAGGCACACGTTGGCTGCTGTGGAGTCTAGGTCTGGCCCACCCGGCTCTCGATAGGTCGGCCATCGAGGATCCAGCTCCGGTAGGTGTCGAACCGGTGACGCCAAGACTGTTAGATCCGATGATGGTTCCGGTGAGTCACCGGAACCGTGCTCTCCGCCAAAGACAGGTCGGCGCCGACGGCGCCGCGGGCGGCACTCGAACTGGCTGATGGGCCCGGGGTAGCGCTCGAGCCTTGTTTCGGCGAAGCGGGGTCTGAAGGCCGGCGTTCGCATCCAACTCCCAGTTAACCGATGCTGGAACTTTCATGTGTTCGATGATCGATCGCGGTGGCTACCCGGATGCTTACCTTCGCAGCCGCGCCCCGAGGAGGATGATGGGGGAGCAAGCTGCATCCCTGCTGGTCAGGCGCATGCTCCCACGAAAAGTTGGGGCCGTACGTCAGCGATGGGTTGCGGTGGGCGCGGGGCTCTGTGCACTCCGAGCAAGAGTCGATGGACCTCTCCTCGCGGATGCATGGCGATCCCCAGTGTCGAGCGAATTCATCAACCAAAGCCGCCATGTCAATGGACCCGGTACCCACCCAGTGAGCCATCACCCGACGAGTGAATTCACCTCCCTGTCGAGGCACAGCAACTACCGCTCTTGGTTAGAGCGACTGCGCGAGCTTCGTGCGAATGAGGCCCCCTGACGCCACGATGACGGTGACGTTCTCCCGGCCTAGTCGCTCGGTCTCCTCTCGTCTGCGTCACACATTTGCAGATCGTGGGGTTCTGGCGACTGGCTTCAAGCGCCGATTGGCCGGTCTGATTCTGGGAGCTCACTCGATTCGTGTGGTGTCTTGAATGCGGTATCTGTCACGTCAGCCACGACGGCGATCAGGTCTAAGCCAAGTGCGGCGGGTTCTGTGGCTTCCAAGACAAGGCAGAAGTGCCCCCTTAGACCGTAGGTCTTAATGAGATCGCGGTAGGTTGTCGCGAGGTACCGGCAGGCTGCACGGTTGGTCGAGGCATCCTGGCCACAGATCAGGAAGACGGTATCCCCGTCGCTGCGAACGATCTTGGCAAGCGCTGCGTACTGTCGGCGTCCTCCGTCTGCGACGTATGACTGTTCGCCAGCGTGGAGCGTTAGGCGGTACCGGTACTCTTGGTCACTCGCGGGCTGGACTGGCTCGCTGGTCATCCGAATTCCTGGGAGAGCGGAACGAAGGTAGGCCGCGGTTCGACGGTTTGCGCTCGGTCCTCCCATGCAGAACTCGGTCGTCGGACGGTTCGCGACGACTTGGTCATGGAACACAACATCCGCCTGGGCTCGGCAGTAGCTGACGATCGGTGACAACTCGAGTAACGCAGCTACGTCGCCTCGGTTGGTGCTTGTTGGAAGCCCGGATGCATGTCTTGGAACCACCATCAGGCCCCTGCGCCGCTCGTCTAAGCTGAAGAACCGTTGGGCTTGGGCGAGTCTGCGTTTAGCGAGCAGATTACCTGTCAGCCAGACTGCAGTTCCAGCAATGGCGCTCGCGATCAAGTTCAGTGCAATGTTCCACGCGTCGCCGCTCATCCAGGCTCCAACGGTCTCGACTCGGTCAGCGCCCGAGATGGCTGGTCTTGCACAGTCCAGAAATCTAGCGAGGGTTCACGCGCGGACGCAGCAAAATTGGCCCGCTCGTTGTTCTTCTCGGACGCCACCGAGCGAAGGTAGGCACCGCGACAGTATCGAAGCTCATCGAGGTGGGCGTCGTCGCCCGACACCAAAGCCGCCGGTCAACCCGAGGTTGTCTGGCGGCGCTGTGACCTTCGTGGCGCACCTCCTCGTTGGAGGTGTGGTCGTGGTCGTCTCGATGCGGGTCATGTCGGCGGGCGCCGGCTATCAGTACTTGCTGCGTAGCGTCGTCGCAGGCGAGGGGGACAGGTCGCTCACCACACCGATCACGCGTTACTACGCCGAAGCCGGTACGCCGCCAGGGAGATGGCTTGGCTCCGGGCTCGCAGGGCTCGGCAACGGTGAGTTGACAATTGGAGACCAGGTGACCGAGGCGCAGCTCGCGCTGCTGATCGGCGTCGGGCGGGACCCAGTGACAGGGAAGCAGCTCGGCCGTGCGTACCCGGTCTACACGGCGACTGAGGATCGAATTGCCGCAAGGGCCAAGGATCTCGACCCAGGCCTGAGCGAGGGGGAGCGGGCCGCAGCGGAAGCGAGGATCGAAGCTGAGGAAGCCAGCATGACCCGTCGGCGCCCAGTCGCAGCCTATGACCTGACGTTCAGTGTCCCGAAGTCGGTCTCAACGCTGTGGGGTGTGGCCGATGCGAATCTCCAGGAGATGATTGTCGAGGCCCACCACGCGGCGGTGGCGGATGTGATCGACTACTTCGAGCGCGAGATCGCCGCGACCCGCACGGGCGTGGCGGCTGGGGACGGTGCGGTCGCCCAGGTGCCCGTACGCGGGATCATCGCTGCGGCCTTCGACCACTGGGACTCCCGAGCCGGTGACCCGCAGCTTCACACCCATGTGGTGATCTCGAACAAGGCCCGGGCAGTCCTCGACGGACGCTGGCGCAGCCTGGATGGTCGTCCGATCCATGCTGCGATCACGGCGCTGTCGCCGTACTACGACGCCCTGCTCGCCGACCGCCTCACCGGTGTGTTTGGCTTCGAGTGGGAGGAGGTCGTGCGCGCTAGGAACTTGCACGCGCACGCCGAGATCGCTGGGGTTCCCGATGACCTGGTCAACGAGTTCTCCGGCCGCACCCGTGACATCGACAAGGCCACCGATCGGCTCATCACCGAGTACGTCGCCACCCACGGCCACCGCCCGGGCAACGCTGTCAGGATCCGACTGAGGGCGAGGGCCACGATCGAGACCCGTCCTGAGAAGGAGATCCGTTCCCTCGCCGACCTGACCACCGGTTGGCGCGCCCGCGCCAGCCGGACCCTCAGCACGGACGCCGCGGCCTGGGCCGGGAACCTCGCCGCCAGTGGCACTCCGGCCCACATCGAGGCGACGGACATCTCGTCCGAACTCATCGCCGAAGTCGCCGCCGCCGTGGTGGTCGAGGTCGGCAAGAGGCGGTCAACGTGGCGCCACTGGAACCTCTGGGCCGAGGCATCCCGTCAAACCATGGTGTGGCGCTTCCCCGACGCCGAGTCCCGCGAGCAGGTGGTCGCCGAGGTCGTCGCAGCCGCCGAAGACCGCTCGATCTCCCTCACCCCACCCGAACTCGCACTGACCCCGGGCGATTTCAGACGCGAGGACGGCACCAGCGTCTTCCGCCCCCGCCACGCCACCGTCTACTCCTCAGCCGAGATCCTCGCCGCCGAGGACCACCTCCTCGCCCGCGCCGACGACCTGACCGCCCCACGCGTACGGAGCCAGATCGTCGAACGAGTGGCCAGCCACGCACACGACGGTCACCGCCTCAGCGCAGCCCAAGCAGAGGCCCTGAAAACGATCGCCACCTCTGGTCGCCAGCTCGACGTCCTCGTCGGCCCCGCCGGCGCAGGCAAGACCACCGCGATGAATGCCCTGCGCAAGGCCTGGCGCGACGAGCACGGCCCCCGCACCGTGATCGGCCTCGCACCCTCAGCAGCCGCCGCGGCCGTACTCGCCGCCGACCTCGGCACCCCGTGCGAGAACTCCGCGATGTGGCTCACTCAGCACGCCCTCGGCCGGACGGACTTCCGCCGTGGACAGCTCGTCATCATCGACGAGGCCGCCCTCGCCGACACGGCAAGCCTCGACGAGATCACCGCTATCGCCAGCGACGCCGGCGCGAAGGTCGTCCTAGTCGGCGACTGGGCACAGCTCCAATCGGTCGACGCGGGCGGCGCCTTCGGCATGCTCGCCCATGCCCGTCCCGACGTACCCGAGCTCACCGAGATCCACCGCTTCGCCCACGACTGGGAGAAGACCGCCTCTCTCGACCTCCGCGCCGGCCGCCCCGACGCCGTCGCCGTGTACGCCCGACACGACCGCCTCCGAGACGGCACCGCCGAGGAGATGCTCGAGGCCGGGTACGCGGCCTGGAAACATGACACCGAGAAGGGCCGCACGAGCATCCTTGTGGCCGAATCCACCGACCTCGTCCGCTCGCTCAACACCCGCGCCCGCGCCGACCGCATCCTGAGCGACGCTACCGACAGCACCCGCGAGACCTCCCTGTGCGATGGCACGTACGCCTCACCAGGCGACGTGATCATCACCCGCCGCAACGACCGCCGTAATCGCACGTCGAGCGGCCTATGGGTCCGCAACGGAGATCTCTGGCAGGTCAAGGCAGTACGCCGCAACGGCAGCCTCGCCGTACACGCCGCCGGCCACCGTCGCGCAACGGTCGTGCTGCCGCGCGAATATGTAGCCGAGCACGTCGAACTCGGCTACGCCATCACCGCCCACCGCGCCCAAGGCCTAACCGTGGACACCGCCCACGTCCTGGCTTCCTCCCGCACGACCAGGGAGAACCTGTACGTCGCCCTGACCCGCGGCCGCGACACCAACACCGCCTACGTCGCCCTCGACCAGCCCGACGAGTCCCACGCCGCCCCGCCGAACGACGAACTCAACGCCCGAACCGTCCTGCACGGCGTACTCCAGCACTCCAGTGCCGAGCTCTCCGCCCACGAGACGATCGCTGCTGAGCAGACCGCCGTCGGCTCCATCGCCCATCTCGCCGCCGAGTACGAGACCCTCGCCGCTGCGGCCCAGCGCGACCGCTGGGTGGCGCTGATCCGCTCCTCAGGCCTCATCCCAGATCAAGCAGACAAAGTTATCGACTCCGACGCGTTCGGTCCTCTCGCTGCCGCCTTCCGTCGGATCGAAGCCGACGGCCGAGACCCCGGCAGCGTGCTGAGGGCCGCCGTCGGACGGCGAGGTCTCGTCGATGCTGAAGACATCGCTGCCGTGCTCCACCACCGCATCCGCATGGCGACCAAGCGCGGAAACGTGGTCGGCCGGTACGTCGCTGGCCTGATCCCAGCAGCAACGGGTCCGCTGGCTGACAGCCTCGACACCGCCCTGGGGGAGCGAGCGGCCCTCATCGAATCGAGGGCACGGTCTCTCGCAACCGACGCGGCGCGAACCAACGCTCCGTGGCTGCGCGACCTCGGGCCCATGCCGATCGACCCGGCAGCCCGAGTTCGATGGCTGGACCCGGTGACCACCATCGCCGCCTACCGCGACCGCTACCAGATCGAGAGTGACCGCCCGCTCGGCGCCGGAGTCGGTTCGGTCGCCCAACGCGACGACGCCGACCGCGCAACCCTGGCTCTGCGCGACGCAAGGGACGTGGCGGCCGCTCACGCATTCTCGGCGAGCGCACGCGGAGCCCCTTCGATCTCCGGACCGTAGCGAGGTCTGCGGCGCCGTGTGAATCGCTGTCGGCACGGTGGTTACGATCTCGGGGTGACTCACGATGATGCGTTGTTCGGGTTCGACGAAGAAGAGCCGGAAGCTCCGGCGGCGGCCGCGCCGGCGCCCGTCCAGGCGTGGCAGATTGACCAGCTTCGCACCGCTCTCGACGCCAGTGGCACCTCTGGAATGGACGAGCGTCAGGCGCTTATCGAGAACCTCGTCGGGAGACCGGTCGCAGCCCTGCGCGAACTCCACTTCGCTGACGTTCGCGCTCTCCTCGAAGCGCTTCACGCCCGGAGGGTGACCGACGAGACCGAAACGGGCTCTGTCTGGGATCAGCGCGACGAAGACACGTGGATTGATCGGATCTGATGAGGCCAAACTCTATGAGTGCAGGAGTTGATCAGCCGAGCAGGCGCTTCTTGGCCTGGTGAAACTCGTCGTCGGTCAGCAGGCCTTGTTTCTTGAGTGCCGCGAGCCGTTCGAGTTGATCGACGAGCCGGTCTCCAGCATTGGCGTCCTCAGCCGCAGGCTGTGCCGGTGAAGGCGGCTCAGGGACTGGTTCGGGAGTCGGGGTTTCGACCTCGTCGGCTGGGATGGGCGTGTGCTTTCGGAAGGGAATGTCGACAGGCTCGGATGGCCTGCGCACGACGGTGCCGCGGCTCTTGGTCGCCTTGGCCGAGAACGGGGATGCGGCTGGCACCGCCGGTCGCGTCCCCGTCGCTGCTGTTGTCGTTGCCTCGCCGACAGTAGCTGGCCCGCTCCTGTCCAGCTGCGCGGGGTGAAGATCGGTCCAACGCGCCCGGTCGCCACGGCTGCAGTCGTACTGGACGAAGCGGTCCCGTTTGATCACGAGCACGTACCCGCGGGCGCGCAGGACGAACGCTCCAGGAGTCTTCCTGCTCGTCGCGTACGTGCCGCCTTCCAAAAGCGCCCGTAGGAGAACCTCTAGATCGAGCTTCGCGGTCTCGTCATTGACGATGGGGTGGATCCGTTTGTACTGGTCGATGACGTGCTGCGTCACCGACACCTTGTCGGGGTCGACGTCGAGGTGGAGGCGGTCGAGGTCGGGCTGCCCAGGCACTGGAGGCATGGGGGCTTGCTCCATGGTCTTGCGACGGTAGACGATCTTCGACGGGGCGAGGGCGCCGTCACGGACGGTGAGGGCCTGGACCTGGTCGGCATTTTCGACGATCAGGTCGAGGCAGCCCTCGGTGCCGTCGGTCTCGGTGAGGTCCTCCGCAGTGTTCATGGCATAGACGACGATGAACGTCGCTTTGCGTCCGTCGCGCTTGAGACGGAGCACCCTGCCCATGCGCTGGATCATCTGGCGCCGAGACTTGGACCCGCCCATGACGATGGCGAGATCGATGTCCGGGACGTCGATGCCCTCATCGAGCACGGTAGGAGCGACCAGGGCCTTTAGCCCGCCGGCCTTAAGACGGAGGAGTCGCTCCTTGCGTTCGGTACGCGTGAGGTTGCTGTGAACCGCCGTAGCCCTTACGTCTTGCTCTGCCAGAACCGACGCGAGGTCTTCGGCCATGTCGACGCGACGGGTAAAGACAATCGCGCCCTTCGAGTCGCGGACCGTCGGCGTAAGCACCTCCATCGCATTGAGCTTGTTCCACGCGCCGGTCATCACGTCGATCCGTTCTGAGAACGCCTTCAGATAGCGGCGTGCCGCCTCACAGACGGTCGGTTCATCGTCGTCGTTGGCAGCCTGCTGAACCGCGTGCAGGAACACGCCGAACGGCTCGGAGGGCAGCCCCGCGGACAGTAGCTTGAGACGGGCTTCTTTCAAGGCATCGTCGGCCTCGTCGTACTGGTGGCGTTCGGCCGGGGTCAGTTCCACGCCAAGGAGCTTGACGTCGTAGCGCGCGACGATGCCGTCATCGATCGCGCGGCCGAAGCCGATCTTGAAGATCGGTTGTCCGCCGAAGTACGTCAGCAAGGAGTCGAGTCCGTCATCGTTACGTTCAAAGGTCGCGGTCAGCCCGAGCCGGCGGCGGTACGACGGGTGCAACGCCTTACCCCACTGGCCAGCGCCGTAGCGGTGACACTCGTCGGCAATGAGTAGCACCTTGCCGTCCGGGCGGGTCGGTGGCGCCAGGTAGAGCGACTGAACCGTGCCGACGATCACCTGGTTGGTGCTCAGCGTCGCGGTTCGGCCGTCTCCGATCGCGCCGACATCGCGGATGCCATGCTCACGCATCGTCTTGACCCACTGGTCGACCAGGTCGATGGTCGGCACCACCACGACGACGCTGTAGTCGTCGCCGATCGCCTCCCGCGCCGCTTCGACCCCCACTCGTGACTTGCCTGTGCCTGTGACCGCCTCGACGACACCATGACGCCCGTGATCGCTCCAGGCATTGAGCGCCTCGCTCTGCCACTTCCGCAGCAGTGAGCTCGCCTCAGGCGCGCATGCTTGCCAGTCAGGAGAGGGTCGCAGGGCTTCAACGAGCCAGTCTGAGCCCTCAGCGGTCAGACGAACGAGGCCGTGACTGTCGACGTCGAGGAAATCTCCTCGAACCTCGCTCGCCTGGAATCCGTGTCCAATTGCACAGGTCGTTTGATCGATCTCCTGCTCAACCTGCGTCCAGAGGAGGGAAGGGTCCGACTCCACCCGAGTCAGTAACTGACGTAGTCGGCTTCGACATGTTCCGGAGAGAGAAGACGTGGGGGTGATGGTCAGTTCGTTACGTGAAGCGCCCGGGCCGCGCACAGCCGTGGTTCCTATCAAAATCGTTGCCGACAGTTCGCCGGTCGCGGACGCGCCGGATTCGACCGATGTGCAGATCGCAGCGGCGCCGCGACTGGGTCTTTACTCTCGGTGCCCGGCGCGACGCACGTGCATGGGACGGCTGAGCGATACCCAATTGTGAGGATGGCCCTCATGTTCTTGCCTGGTCGGGGCGTGCGCTCCCCGAAAGTTAAATTCCTGGCCTCTCGGGCCAGAGCCCGATCACCTTGGGCTGTACGTTCTCGATAGAAGCAGGGACCCGTTGGTGGAGTGGCGTGGCTTGTTCGGCCAGATGCTGGACGACGAGCATGCACCGGTTGCGGTGCTCGGGATCGATCTTGGGACGACGTACTCGACGGTGACGCGCATCGCGTGGAGTGGGTTGTCGAGTGACCTTCCGGAGCTTGACGTGGTGCCGATCAAACAGTTCGACGGAGCGTCGACAGCGGGCCGATTGACCGTGCCGTCCGCGGTTGCGGTGGTCGGCAGCAGCGAAGTACGGATCGGCGAGGAGGCGCGCGCCGCTCGACGTGACGCTCCGGAGCGCATGGTCCCTGGCTGGAGCTACTTCGAGAATTCGAAGAACGACATCGGTACGTCGAAACGCTATGCAGGAGAGAGTGCGGGCATCGGTGGCCCAGTGGATGTCGCGGCGAAGATTCTCAGGTTCATCGTCGAACGCGTGCAGGACGAGTTTCAGGACGACAGGTACGACCAGGTTGTCGTCACCGTGCCTGCTTCGTTCCAGTTGACCCAGAGGACTGAGACGATCGCGGCCGCAGCGCGTGCGGGGCTCGACACAACCGATCAGAACCTTTTGGATGAGCCCGTCGCGGCCCTACTGTCCTGGTTGGCCAGGTCGGGAACGGCATCCACGAAGCGGGAGCAAACCCTGGTCGTGGACTTCGGTGGCGGCACCTGCGACATCGCCTTGGTCGCGCACCGGCGCGCTGATGATTCCATGGATGTCGAAGTTGTCGGCACGTCTCGCTACACACGGCTCGGCGGATCTGACATCGATCGGGCCATTGCTGTGGAGCACCTCATGCCCAAGCTCGCGGCCCACAACGGCATTGACCCGACGACATGGACGTACGGGCAGAAGGCACTTGCGATCGTCCCGCGTCTGGCAGAGGCCGCTGAGGAACTCAAGCTGAAACTCAGCCGCAAGATGGCCGATCGAGAGCAGATCGGACGTGGGTACGACGATGTCGAGGTTCGCTCGTCGCGAGATGCGGTCGTGGTCCTCGACGGGCGAGAACTGGTGTTGCCTGCAGCCCAGATGACTCTTTCGGCGAAAGAGTTCGGCGCGATGCTGGCCCCGTTCCTCAATTCTGACCTGTTGACGCACTGTTTTGGCGAGTACTACGAGACCGCGTCGATCTTCGGCCCCATCCTGGACATTCTCGACCGCACCCGGCGGGAGCCGGGGGATGTCGATCGGCTGCTGCTCGTCGGCGGGAGCTCGTACCTCCCGCCGATCCGTGCGGCGTTGGAGAAGTTCTTCGACACGAAGGCGGCGTACGTCGTCGCTGCTGACGATCCCGAGCGGCAGACCGAGATCAGCCAGGGCGCTGCCTTGCACGCGTTCAGTCTCGCCGTTGCGGAACGCTCGCTTGCTCGTGTGAACGGTGGCGAAGCGTTGCAGATCAACCTGACCGGCGACGGTGGTGAAGCCTGGGGCGACCTGATTCCCGCGAATGTCGAGCTTCCGTGGCACGACGTTGAACCCGAGCGACGGCTGTTGCGAGTCACCGACGCACGTCGACCGATCCGATTCGAATTTCAGCGTGCAGGTCTCGGTGTTTCCACAACCGAGGTGCCGGTGCCCTCAGGCGTAAAAAGCGGTGACTGCTTCGACCTTGAGTTCGGCCTCGATGGCAGCGGCAGCCTCCACCTCCATCTCCGCTTCAGCACTGGGGACCGCGTGGGGTTCACCATTGAGCGCCCTGGATCGTTCATCTTGAACCCGGGAGTCGACCGTGAACGGATCTTGGAGATCGAGGAGCGGCGGGCGCAAGCAGACCTCAGCGAAACGGAGGTCTGGGGCTTACGTCGTGAGCTGGTTGGCCTGTATCAAAGGATTGGTCACCTCGACCTGGCGCTGGCGCACGCCGAATGGATTCTGAGTAGGTCGACAACTGCGGCCCAGCGTGAGACCGCCACGACCTGGGTGAGCTCGGCGCGAATGGCGCGTGGTGATGTAGAAGGCGGAGTCAACGCGTATCGGAGTGCAATCGACGGCGGCGCTCGCTATCTTCAGTTCAACCTCGCCAACAAGCTTAACCAGCTGGGACGAAACCTCGAGGCCCTTGAGGTCCTGGAGAAGTGGATGACAGAGTCGACGGTCAGCGCGAATTTCGCGTTGAGAGGACGATTGCTGAAGGCGCTCGGCCGACCCGAGGAGGCCAAGGCTGACTTTGATCGAGCCAGGGTGGAGTTCGGAAGCCCCGTCACCGCGACTCGATCCGACCGAACATGGATGCGGTATGTAGCCGACCAACTGGGTGACAGAACTTGGCTTGATGCCGTACGAGAAGCCGATCTTAGTGATCAGGAAAGCCCAACCCCAGGTGCGCTGCCGATGCGGGCCGAGTCTGAAGCATGAGGCCAGTCCCGTTCTCCGATCTGACCCCGGAGCAGCAAGCGTTCGTGGCCCTTCCGACGAGCCGCCACGCGGCGGCGGTGGGTGCGCCTGGATCGGGCAAGACGCTCGTCTTGGTCCATCGCGCGATGCGGCTGATCGAGTTCCACGGTGCCGACCCGTCAAGGATCCTGATCGTGACCTACACGAACGCGCTCGAGGCATATATCCGCGCGGGGCTGGTGGAGTGGGGCCTTCCAGAGTCGATGGTCATCTCGTACGACGCGCTCATGCGTCGCCTCCATCAGGAGTTGGAGGGCCGCTCCTATCCGCGCAAGGACAACGGCAACGATGACGAACACTTCAACGGCCAACGCGATGCCGTCAATCGGTTGCTGAAGGTTGAGCCAGAGATCAGCCTCCTGCCGGCCGGGCCGCGGTGGGATGCCGTGCTAGCCGATGAGGCACAGGATCTGGGCGCCCAGGACATTGAGACTCTAGCGATGATCGGCCGCCATGTGACGGTTGTGATGGACGGACGGCAGCAGCTCTACCGTCGGGGCTGTGGCGCCGCAGAACTGTTGGCCGCTCTCGGGCTCCGATGGGAGTCGGCGACGTTCTTGTCGACCTTCCGCTGCTCACGGAGTGTTCTCGAGGTTGCCTCGGCAGTTGCTCTGTCGGCCGAAGACCGTGTCAGCCTTCCGCGAACAGTCGGTCGGGTCGTCGAGGAGATTCCGAGTCTGAGGGTGCTCGCCACCGACCGTGATGCAGAGGACGTATACCTGCACCAGGCGCTCAAGGCACGTACCTCCGCAGGCCATTCCTGCGTGGTGCTCCTGCCAACGAGAAAGTACGCCTACGGTCTGGCGAAGGCATTGAACGAGGCTGGTTTCGACGTAGAGGGGCCGAACGTGAAGGGCGAGGCGAGCGTGTCAGCGATCAAGGTGATGACATATCACAGCGCGAAGGGTCTCTCCTTCGATTCGGTCTTCCTGCCACGCCTCTACGAATCACAGCTTCGGGAAGTGGCGCGCCACACCGTAAGAGGCAGCCTGCTGTTCGTTGCGCTCACCCGAGCGACGACCTACCTCTTCCTCAGTTCGGTCATCGGCAAGCAGGCCAAGGAGTGGGCCGAGTTCGACCGTGTCGATACGGACCACCTTCAGACGGTCCATCCTGGGACGAGTGGTGCGCTGGCGGGGCCTCCGGAACCACCTGCCGCATTCACGCCATCGCTCGACGACTTCATCTGAGGCGGCGTCCTGGCTGTGGCACGATGTGACCGTACGGATGAGCGGATCGATGACGATGGGGATGCAGGCCGACGATGAAGGCTGACTCGGGCCACTGGATTGTCATGGGACCCGCGGCGACGCCTGCGGAACAGAAGGCGCTCGACGACTTTCGTGAGCTGCTTCCCGAGGATGGAATCACCACTGCGTGGGTGAACCTGACATTCATCGACAACAACGGACGCTCCGCAGAGATCGACGTCCTCCTGCTGACCAAGTCGGGGCTGTATGTTGTCGAGCTGAAGGGGTGGCACGGCACGATCCGCGGCACCTCGCAGCGCTGGGATCACGGCCCCCGCAACGTCGAGAACCCATGGCTAGCGACCGACCGGAAGGCGAAACGACTCGCTGAGGTCCTTAAGGATGCAGCGCCGAACGCCGCCCGCAGCACGGTGCCCTTCCTGAACGCGAAGGTCGTGCTCCACGGCAGCAACAGCAACATCGAGCTCGACGAGCGAGGGCGTAGCAACGTGCTCGCGCTCGATGGCTACGGCGTCAAGGCGAAGCCGCCGCTGCCGAAGCTCAGCACGTTCCTTGCCGAGCAGCCGAGCTCGCACCACCGGATCGATCTCGTCCGGGCCAAGCAGATCCGAGCTCTGTGCGCTAAGGCCGATTTCCGGGCGGCTCCGAAGGTGCGGATGGTCGGTGACTACAAGGTGTCGGACTCGACGCCGATCGCCGAGGGACCGGACTGGCAAGACGTGCTGGTCGAACACCCCCACCTGAACCTGATGAAGCTCCGCGTCCGGCTCTATGACGTCGAGCCGAAGGCGCCGGCGAGTGAGCGCCAGCGAGTGGAACAGCTCGCTCAACGGGAGTTTCAGCTCACCTACGGCATCAAGCACGACGGCATCGCGGTGCCGAGCGAGTTCAAGAAGACTGATGATGGTCCCGCCCTCGTCTTCGAGTACGACGACTCCGAACTGCCGCTCGACGCCTACCTCGCGGCCCAAGGCGCCGAGCTCAGCTTCGAGCAGCGGTTCGCTCTGGTCGACCGACTCGGTGAGATCCTGCGGTTCGCGCACCAGCGCCACCTGATCCACCGCGCATTGAGCCCGCAGCGGGTATGGGTAAGACCGTCCAAGGACGGGCTGCCGAGCATCTCTATCCGGGACTGGTACTTCGGCCAGAAAGACCGCAGCAACCAGGCAACGACGCGCTGGACCTCGATCAGCGCAGGAGTCAGTGACATCCTGGGTGTTGCCAACCAGGAGGATTGGCTCTACATCGCCCCTGAAGCACGACAGTCGACCGAGGGACTGCCCGGCGTTCCACTTGACGTCTACGGTTTCGGCACTCTTGCTTACCTCGTCCTGACCGGCCGGCCGCCTGCCGAGAACATCGCTGAGCTCGAGCGAAAGCTTGTCGAGACGAAGGCACTCGACCCACGTGCCTCCGCACAGGGCATCCCCGACGGGATCGCTGACGTCGTCGCCCTGACGACGGCTGTCTCGGAGTCGGATCGGCCGGAGACGATCACTGAGGCGCTGGACCTCTTCCGGATCGGCTGGAAGGACGTACGCCAGCCCGACGAGGCCGAGCCGACGAAGGCGGAGGATCCTCTCGATGCGCAGGCGGGCGACATCGTGGCGGACAGGTTCATCGTGGTGTCCCGTCGTGGGGAGGGCTCTAGTGGCATCGCGCTGGCGGTGAACGACTGTGACTCCAGCGACGAGCGCGAGGTCATCCTCAAGATCGCTCGCAGTGCCGGCGCCGACCGCCGCCTGGCCACAGAAGCGGACGTCCTGCGGGCGCTCGACCACAAGAGGATCGTCAAGCTGATCGACGGTCCCATCGACGCCGACGGGCGCCAGGCGCTCCTGCTGACTGACGCAGGCAAAGAGACGCTTGCGACGCGACTCGCGAAGGAAGGCCGCTCGACGATCGGCCAGCTCCAGCAGTTCGGCAGCGACCTGTTGGAGGCGATGGTCTACCTGGAGGGCAAAGGCGTCTTCCACCGCGATATCAAGCCAGCGAACCTCGGGATCATCCCCGACCCCGGCTCGCGCAAGCCGACCTTGGTTCTCTTCGATCTCTCGCTCGCCAACGAGAGCATCGACAACGTCGAGTCCGGCACCACCGGATACCTCGACCCCTACCTCGGCCGCGGACGGCGGCAGCGCTATGACCGTGCGGCCGAGCTCTACGCCGTCTCGGCCACCCTCTTCGAGATGGCGACCGGTGTCCTCCCGTGGTGGTCCAACGGCGCGAGCCAGCCGCTGGACGGCAAGGCAGCGCCGGTCATCGAACGGGCTGCGTTCGAGCACTCGGTCGCCACCCAGCTCACCCAGCTCTTCAAGAAGGCTCTCCATCCTGATGTCGAGCGCAGGTTCCGCAGTGCCGACGAGCTCGCTCTGGCTTGGCACGAGGTCTTCGCGGCTCTCGACTCCAGCGAGGAGACGGCTGCGAGCAACGACGAGCTCGCGAAGAAGGCCACGGTCGAGACCCCGTTGGAGCGTTCTGGCCTCTCGGCGCGCGCAAGATCTGGACTGGCACGCCTCGATGTCGCGACGGTCGGCGACCTGCTCGGTGTGCATCCGATCAACATCAACACCATCCGCGGTCTGGGGGAGACCTACCGCAAGGAGATCCAGCGCCGGATCAAGGAGTGGCGGCTGCGGCTGAGCGCCGCCGAAGAGGCCAATGCGCCAGCCTCGGGGCAATACGGCACCGAGCGCCTCGTTGCGACCCTCCTCGACCGCCTCAACAGTGAAGACCAGGTCGTGCTCAAGGCCGTGCTGGGCCTGGCCGAGGAGACGGCCGAGGCGCAACCGACTTGGCCGACTATCGCCGAGGTGGCCAAGCACCTCGGTCTCACCCGTGATCAGGTCACGCGCAAGGTCGATGCGGCGGTCGTGGCCTGGCTCGAGGACCGCACTTCACCAGTGCAGGGTGTGCTGGACGACGCGACCCGCATTCTGACCCGCGAGGGCCGCGTGCTTACGATGGCGACGCTCGCCATGGGAGTGGTTGCCGAACGCGGATCACTCCTCGACGGTCCAGAGCGGGCACGCCAAGGGGCCGCGCTCCTGCGAGCAGCCTTCGAGCACGACATTCGTGACGACGAGCCCAAGCTCGAGCTTCGACGCAGCGGCAAGCGCGCGACCCTCATCGCCCTTCATGAGACCGCAGATCCCGACGGAACCGGCCGGGAGTATCCGACGGCGGACGTGCTCATCGAGACTGCCGCCGAGCTGGGTAGTGAAGCTGACGCCCTCGTCGCCGACGGCGTTGTCGCCCTCACCGTCGCGAGCCGACGACTGCGCGAGGTCGCTGACGAAATCGGTGGCGAAGTCCTGAGCCTTGATGACCGGGGCCTCCTGAGGCTCGCGGCCGAGGCCAGCACTAGCGCCGCCGTCTCGGGATTCGACGAGCTCTACCCGCGCGAGCTGGACGCCAAGTCGGCGCTGGAGCTCGCGCTGAGTGGGAAGCCCGGTCGGCAGATCAGCGAGATCTCCGTGCGCAAGAGCGTAAAGACTCGCTTCCCTATGGTGGAGCTTCCGACAGCGGCGCATGCTTTGGACGAGCTGGTCACGAGGGTGATGCCGGGCATGGTGCGCCGCGGTGACGTTTACGAGCCAGCCACAGCACGCGACAGCTCCATCACCGGCACGACCGGGACGATGCTGCCGCCCACAGCGATCCCTGAGGCAGCTGTCCGGTTGCAGGAATCGCTGCGTCGGCACGGTGCACTCGCCTTGTGCACCACCCCGAAGCGCTACCTCAAGGCATCGACGGACCTCACGACCTTCTTCAACGTCGAGGTTCTTGATGTCGCGGACCTGATCGTCGACGCAACGAAGGAGGCTGCGGCCGCCTACGAGATCGCGTGGCCATTCGTCCTCGGAGTCGATGCGGGCGAGAAGAGCAGCAGCGACTGGGCCAACCTCACCGGCCTCGTACGCGAGGCCGTCGAGCCCCGCTGGCACGAGCGCATCGCCACCGAGTCGCCGTTGCTGATCATCAATCCGGGCCCGCTGGTGCGCTACGGCATGAGCAGCCTGCTGGCTCACCTCCTCGACGTTGGGAACCCCAGACCAGCCGCCCGCTGGCTGCTGGTCGCGATGCAGGCCCACCAGGCCGTGCCGAGGCTCGAGGGGCAACCGGTGCCGCTCGGACCCAGCGGCTGGATCACACTTCCCTCCGACCTGTCGGCCCTGGCTCTGAGCGCCGCCGGATGAGTAGCTGTTCCGCCGCGCAAGACCCACAGCGTGTGACACGATGCTTTACGCACGCCGGGGCCGACAGACGAGCGTTGTCCGGAGCTGCCGCACAGAGCAGGCACCCCGCCCCGCTGCTGCCATATCTCGACGCCGACGGCGTCGTGCAAGAAGTAGAAGGAACCGTTTCTTGATTGACTCCGCCGCGCTCCTCAAGGACCTCAAGGTCCAGCTCAAGCTCCTGCAGGCCGACCTGCGCGAGCGCGCCGAGGACGCCGACAACACCTGGGGCAAACGACTGAAGGAGGAGTACGCCGAGGCTCGCCGCCGCGAGCGCACCGGCAACTCCTGGATTGTCTGGCGCGACAACGAGGTCGATCAGGCGGCCGTCGCCTGGATCATCGCCACCACGTTCCTCCGATTCTGCGAGGACAACGACCTCCTGGCGGGCGCCCAGCTCGACGGCCGCCCCGTGCCGGTCGGCTGGATCGCCGGCCCCGGCGACCGCACCGCCCGCGCCGAGGAGAACCTCACCGGCTACTTCCGCGAGAACGCAACCCACAACCGCCGCCACTGGCTGCAGCAGGGCCTCGCCGTCTTGGCTGCCCAGCCGGCCGGTAGGGCGTTGGTCGATCCTCAGCACAACCCGGTCTGGTCCGCGCTGATCAGCCCCGAGTCGGCCACCGGTCTGATCGAATTCTGGCGCCGCACGGACGCTTCCGGTGACCTGGTCCATGACTTCACCGACCCCGACTTCGGCACCCGCTTCCTGGGTGACCTCTACCAGGACCTCTCCGACCACGCGAAGAAGACCTACGCCCTGCTCCAGACCCCGGTCTTCGTCGAGGAGTTCATCCTCGACCAGACCCTGACGCAGGCGCTTAAGGAGTTCGGTGTCGATGGCCTCAAGCTGATCGACCCCACCTGTGGCTCGGGCCACTTCCTTCTTGGCGCCTTCGATCGACTGCTCCAGCAGTGGCAGGAGGATGCCCCGGCGCTGGATGCGAAGGAGCGCGTACGCCGCGCGATGGACTCCATCCATGGCGTCGACCTCAACCCCTTCGCCGTCGCCATCGCCCGCTTCCGGCTCACCGTCGCTGGGCTCAAGGCGATGGGGGAACGCTCCCTGGTCGCGCTGCCGGAGATGGCCTACCACCTCGCGATCGGCGACTCGCTGCTCGGCGAGCGCGGTATGACGCAGACGGAGATCAACATCGAGGGCGGCGAGGGCGAGTCCGAGTTCCTCTACGACACCGAAGACCTTACCGACTACCACGGCATCCTCGAGCATGGGCAGTATCACGTCGTCGTCGGCAACCCGCCCTACATCACCGTCAAAGACAAGGCGCTTAACGTCCGCTACCGCGAGCACTACAAGACCGCGGTACGGAAGTACGCCCTCTCCGCCCCGTTCGCTGAGCTGTTCTTCCGACTCGCTATCCGGGGTGAGCAAGGGAAGTCGGCCGGGTACGTTGGCCAGATCACAGCCAACTCCTTCATGAAGCGCGAGTTCGGCAAGAAGCTCATCGAGGACCTCTTCGCCGGCCACCACCTCGCTAATCCCGTCGACCTGACCGCTGTCATCGACACCTCCGGCGCCTACATCCCCGGCCACGGCACCCCCACCGTCATCCTGATTGGGCGTCGTCGCCGACCGATCGGACACGCCGTACGCGCCGTGCTCGGCGTCCGCGGCGAGCCCGGTCAGCCCGCGGACCCCTCGAAGGGCCTGGTCTGGACCGAGATCGTTGAGCACCTCGAGGAGAGCAAGTACGACGGGAAGTATGTCTCCGTCACCGACCTCGATCGGTCAATTCTTATGGTGCATCCGTGGTCCCTGAGCGGGGGCGGCGCTGGCGACCTTAAGTCTGCTTTGGACGATTCTGCCGCCCGACCGCTTGGTGCCCTCACGGACTTGATCGGTGTGGTTGGAATTACCGCCGCCGATGATGTATTCGTCGCGCCACGCTCGACGTACACACGGCATGGGGTGGAGTCGGCTCTCGTGCGCGCGTTCGTGACTGGGGACTACATCCGCGATTACTCTGTCCAATCGCGTGAGAACGTCTTCTTTCCATACATTGATCATCGACTTGTTGACATCACTGAATTTCCGCACGCCCACCAGATGATGTGGCGCACGCGGACCGAGACGTGGCACCGAGCAACCTTCTCAAAACTGACTTACCGCACCGAGGGTCGTACTTGGTGGGAGTGGCACCAGGTCGCACACGACAGAGTAGATAGGAAGGTGCTTACCTTTCCGTTTGTTGCGACCCATCAGCACTTCGTGCTGTGCAATGGGGGTCCGATCTTCAATCGACATGCGCCGGTCGTTCTATTGCCGGAGGGGGCGAGTGAGGAGGAGCACCTGGAGTTGCTCGCGGTGCTCAACAGTTCCACCGCATGCTTCTGGCTCAAGCAGGTCAGCCACGACAAGGGGAACGGCGGTTACGGCGGCGGCATCGCGGACCAAGAATGGGAGCGGTTCTTCGAGTTCACCGGTACGAAGCTGGAGCAGTTCCCCCTGCCGGCGTCGCTGCCGCTGGAGCGCGGACGGATTCTGGACTCATTGGCTCAGGATCTGGCGGCTAGCACGCCGGCAACTGTTATCGGCACATGGCATACGCATCAGACGGGGCCGGGCGAACTGCGTGCCGTTCTCGATAACGCCGAGGACAGGTGGGCTGGTCTGCGGCAGCGGATGGTGTTCGAGCAGGACGAGCTGGACTGGGAGGTCTACGGGCACTATGGGCTGATCGATCAGAACGCTGATGTGTTGGTCTCGACACCGCTCGCTGCGCTCGCAGGCTCGGCCGACGGCGGTGCGGCAGGATCGACCGACGGGGGCGGCGGTTCGGGGTGGAGTGCTGAGGGCTCGATCGGGCGCTGGCTCGATCTGGGGGAGCGGGCGTTCGAGATCGCTCTGGCGCGTCGCGTACAGGCCGGTGAGGAGGAGACTGCTTGGTTCACTCGGCACTCCTCGACGCCGATCACGGAGATGCCGAAGCACTGGCCGGAGGAGTACCGGACGGTCGTGGAGCGGCGGCTGGAACTGATGGAATCCGACCCGAACATCCGGCTGCTGGAGAAGCCGGAGTTCAAGCGGCGGTGGAAACTTGCGCGCACCTGGGATGAACAGGTGTCTGATGCGCTGGAGACGGCGATCCTGGACCGCCTCGAGGCGCCTGAGCTGTGGCGTGACGAGCAGGGGCCTATGGCTCGGTCGGCTAACGAGCTGGCCGACCTGCTGCGGGCCGATGAGGTGCTGTTGGAACTGGTGAGCGTGCTGACGGGGGATGCCGAGCCGGATCTGGCCAAGGTGCTGGGGTCGCTGGTAGCAGAGGAGGCGGTGCCGTACCTCGCGGCGTACCGCTACAAGCCGTCGGGACTGGAGAAGTTCCGGACCTGGCAGCAGACCTGGGAGCTGCAGCGTCGCGAAGACGCGGGGGAGAAGGTCGACATCGCGGTGCCGCCGAAGTACGGGCAGGCGGACTTCCGCAAGCAGACGTACTGGAAGATGCGCGGAAAGCTGGACGTGCCGAAAGAGCGGTTCATCCTCTATCTCGGGCTGGGACGCGAGAGCGACGGCACACCGGTGCTGGGCTGGGCCGGCTGGGACCACAAGGACCAGGCCCTTGCGCTCGGGCGGGAGCTGCCGGTCCAGGAGTCGCTGGTGTCCTCCACCCCAGAGGCTGCGGCCGAAGCCCTGGTGCCGATGGTCGCTGGACTCGTCGAGCTGGAGCCATGGCTACGGCAGTGGCATGCCGAGGAGGACCCGGCATTCGGCGCCAGCCCGGCGGCGGTGATCGGACAGGTCGTGGACCAATATCTCGCGCAGCTGGAGAAGACTCGCGAACAAGTGACCGGGTGGACCCCGCCCGTGGCTGCACGGGGACGGAAGGCGAAGACCTCGTGACTGCAGGCATGACAGCATCGGACGAAGATGTCCGGACACAGACTCAGGAAGGGCTGGCCAAGCGATGACGTCGACCGCACTCTCGATGCCGTTGCGCGATGCGATCGACATCCCGGTCGTGGTGCATGACGACGACTTCGTCTTGCAGATCCACCGCGCCCAGGAGGCTGCCGACCAGACCCTCGACGACTACGTCGTCACAGACGCGATCGCCGCGGCGATCGACGATGCGCTCAAGATCGTTGAAGGTGCGGTCACGAGCGGGACATCCAAGGGTGCATTCGTACACGGCTCCTTCGGCGCGGGTAAGTCGCACTTCATGGCGGTGCTGCACCTGCTTCTGACCGGCAATGCCCACGCCCGCAGTATGGCCGGCCTTCAGGCTGTCGTCGCCGGCCGTTCGACGCTACTCGAGCGCAAGTTCCTCGCGGTCGACTACCACTTCGTCGGCGCGGACTCTGTCGAGTCGGCGCTATTCGGGGGTTACCTGCGCACCGTCAGGGCGAAGCACCCCGACGCGGTCGCGCCGGTCCTGCACCGGTCGGAGGCGCTCTTGGAGAACGCCGACCAGCTGCGCAAGCAGCTGGGCGACGAGGCGTTCTTCGCCAATCTCGACGGTGGTACCGGTGGTGGCGGCTGGGCGAAGTTCGGCGGCGGTGGGATCACCCCGGCGGGCTACGAGTCAGCACGGTCTGCGGACCCGAGCGACCCTGCCCGGCAGAACCTGGTCGCTCAGCTGGTCAAGAATTACTTCTCCGGGTTCGAGACAACCGGCACCTGGCTTGACATGTCGTCGGGGCTCGAGGCGATGGCGAACCACGCCAAGGGGCTCGGTTACGAGGGGATCGTGCTGTTCCTCGATGAGTTGGTTCTGTGGCTCTCGGCGCACCTGCGTGACAGCACGTTCATCTCGACTGAGACTTCAAAGGTTGCGAAGCTGGTCGAGACCGGCAACGCCCGGCTCGCGGTCCCGCTGGTCTCCTTCGTTGCACGGCAGCGCAACCTGAAGGACTTCGTCGGAGAGAGCCACGGGGCTGAGAAGGTCGCCCTCGACGACTCCTTCCAATGGTGGGAGGGGCGCTTCGAGAAGATCACCCTGCCCGCGGCGGACCTGCCCCAGATCGTCCAGAGACGTCTGCTCACGGCGAGCAGCGAGGCTGGCGAAGCGGCGATTGCTAAGGCGATCGCCAAGGTGCGCGCCAACCCTAAGTCGTACAACCACCTACTCACCGATGAGGCCCACTCCAGCTCGGCCGACTTCCAGATGGTTTACCCGTTCTCACCGGCCCTCGTGGACGCAATGATCGCTCTGTCGGCGATCATGCAGCGGGAGCGTACGGCTCTGAAGATCATGAGTGAGCTGCTCGCCAACGGGCGCGACGAGCTGACCGTCGGCGACGTCATTGGCGTAGGCGATCTCTTCGACGCGGTCGTGCTCGGCGACTCCGAGCCGCTCAGCGACGACATGAAGAGCGTGTTCAAGGCGGCGCGGGTCTTCTATACGCAGAAGATGCGCCCTTATCTACTGAGCCGGAACGGACTGAGTGAGTCCGAGGCACGTGGATTGGAACGTACGCACCAGTTCCGGCGCGACGATCGGATCGCGAAGACGCTGCTGATCGCGGCGATCGCCCCGGGGGCTACCTCGCTGAAGGACATGACCGCCTCGAAGCTGGCCGCGCTCAACTTCGGATCAGTGGTCTCGATGCTTCCGGGGCAGGAGGCTGCGCAGGTCGTGACCAAGGTCAAGGAGTGGTCTGGCGAGTTCGGCGAGATCACGGTTGGTCACCAGACCGGCGATCCAGTCATCTCGCTGCAGTTGTCCGGCATCGACCTGGACTCGGTGCTGGTCCACGTCCAGATGGAAGACAACGCACCCAACCGGCGGCGACTGATCCGTGAGCTTCTCGTCGAGCAGATCGGCGCGGTGCGGACCGGGGCGATCGGCAGTGAATACTCCCTCACCCACGTCTGGCGTGGTCAGAAGCGAGACGTCGACGTCATCTTCGGCAACATCCGTGACCGGCAGACCATGCCGGAGTCGGCGCTTCAGGCCATCGACGGGCGATGGCGGCTGATCATCGACTACCCGTTCGACGAGGCCGACCATCGGCCGACCGACGATGTCGAGAGGCTTCGGCAACTGCGTGAGGGTGGCCTGGACACCGACTCCGTCGCATGGCTGGCGAACTTCATCAGCGCCGCCAGGCTCGAGGACATCGGCAAGCTGGTGACACTGGACTATCTGCTGACCGGCAACCGGTTCGACCAGTACTCGGGCTCGCTCCCGGTCGCCGAGCGGGAGCCTGCCCGGCGGCAGCTCACCAATCAGAGGGACTCGCTGCGGGAGCAGGTGCTCGCGTCACTGCGCCAGGCGTACGGCATCGATGCGGCCCCCGAGGACCAGATGGGTGCTTTGGTGCCGGACGGGCGGGTGTTCATCGCCCTGGCCCGTGACTATGACCCGTTGAAGCCGTCGGCGCCGAACTTCCAGGGTGCGGTCACCGGGGTCCTAGGCCGTGCGCTCGATGCCCGCTATCCCAAGCACCCGAAGATCGACCGTGACGGAGATGAGCTCCGGCGCGGTGAGATCACCGCCGTCCTCGACCTTGCCCGACGGGCGATGGCTGCCGGGAGCCGAATCGAAGGGTTGGACCGGCCTACCGCCAACAAGGTGCGCAGGGTGGTCGATGCTTTCGGTGTCGGCAAGCTGTCCGAGACGACCTATGTGCTGCAGCCGCAGTTCTTCCGGTGGCACGACGACTTCACCAAGGCCGCGGTCTCGGGCGACGTCACCGTTCGCGAGCTGCGGGCCTCCATCGCCGATTTCGGCTTCACGACGGACGTTGCAGATCTGCTCGTCCTCGCCTGGGCGGCGATGACCGACCGCGAGCTCAAGCGCTACGGTGGGCGACTTCCGGAGCCGGGGATCGGGACCTTGGTGCCCGAGGTGACGCTGCACGAGCCGATGCTGCCTACAGCTGAGGAATGGACCCAGGCGCGGGAAAGAGCGAAGGCGCTCTTCGGGGTCGGCGCGAGCGAGTTCCACCTCTCCAGTGCGTCTCTCGAGCGTCTCAGCGCGGCTATCGGCAATGAGACCAAGGACCGGGCGGCGGACGTCGACGCACTGGTGAGGCGGCTGGACGAGCACGCTGCACCGCTGGGGCTCTCCGACGTGAGTCCCCGGCTCGCATCGGCTCGACGGGCACGTGACCTCGTATCCTCGCTCAACCAGGCGAGCAGCGGCATCGATCGGATTCGGGTGCTGGCGGAGTTCGATCTTCCCAGCGAGCTTCCAGCCCTCGCGACTTGTATTGCTAGCGCGGGCGAGGTCCAGGCGGCAATCGCTGGCGCGAACTGGCAGCTGATCGACCAGCTCAGCAGTCTTGGCGGCGATCAGGCCGCTGAGGCTGTACGGCACCTTCAGAACGTTGCCGGTGCAGAAGAACTCCACTCCAAGCTGCGACCAGCGCTCTCGGAGGCCGCGACGACCGTGACGAGCATTCTTGTCGAGCGGAGTCCGCAGCCGAGTGGGCCGTCGCCCGAAGAACTGGAGGCGGCCCGACGCGCCGAAGAGGAGCGCCGTCGTGCCGAGGAGAAGCGGGCCCGTGAGCTTGCCGAGCAGCACCGACTCCTGGCCGAGGAACAAGAGCGGGTCCACCGTGAGCGGGAGGAACTCGACCGTCAGCGGCGCGACGCAGCGGAGCGGGCGCGGCTGACCAAGTCCGAGTACATCGAACAGGCGTCCGAGCTCGAGACCCTTCTTCGCGCCTTTGTCGAGGAGCTCTCGAACCCGGTGCCGGGCAAGAAGCTGCGGGTGTCGTGGCGATGGGAGGACTGAGCCAGAGCGTCCGGGCTGTCGTCGTATCCCCGGCGATGGTGCAGCAGCGGGCCTCAGACTTGGTGAAGTCGGGTGAGCGTGTTCTCGTACTCCGGGCGCGCCCGGAATGGAACGGGGGTGACGTCAAGGTCGGCGACCACTCCGTTCGAGTCATCCCGGCGGTCTCACAGCTCGCGATCTTGGATGCTTACACCTCCCTGGGACCCGACGACTACGCGGTGATCCTCACCGACAGGCCGGCAAAGGACCTCGGCGAGGCGGTGCTGGCACGGGCCTACAAGCAGCAGGTCGAGATGCCGGACGAATGGCAGGCCGTGCCCCGGCTCTTCCAGGGTGCTCGCGAGGTCAGCCGCGAGCTTCGACGGCTGGACTGGGCGGCGACGGCGTTGCTGGACCATCAGCCGGTCGGGGGCTGGCCGCGCTCGCCCGATGTCGCGGTGACGGACCGGCACGCGATCGGTTCGCTTCTAGGGCAGGTCACCGGGCTCGGTGCGACGGTCGAGCTCGACGGCGCAGTCCTTCTCGCTGCGCTCGGGCGACGAGACCTCCGCTCCACCTGGGCCGCAGTGGACGAGAGTCTGCGTCGGCACCTGACCGCCTGGGCCGGGAACGAGTACGGTGCGCCGGCCGCATTCGCGCTCAAGGTCGCACAGCGCCAGGAGCATGTGACGCCATTGGCGGTCGGGCTCGCACTTGACGTGCTCTGGCCTGAGGACGGGTCGACACCTGACGCTGAGCAGGTTGCTGCTCGGGTGCGGGTCGAACGGCTTGTCGACGGCCGGACCGTCTCTGTCGAAGAGGCCAAGGCGGTTGCACGGGTGGCGAAAGCGACCGTGCTGCGCGTCGGTGCCGAAGACTCACCCGAGGTTGCGATCGCGCTACAGCAGGCGGAAGCGCTGCTGGGTGACCTCGAATGGCCTGCTGGTGCAGAGCGTTCCACTGTTCTGAGGCCGGGTTACCGGGCTCGAGTTCGGAGGCTGGCTGAGGCACTCACCTCCGATGCGGGCGTCGAAGATGCATTGGTCGCAGTGCATGAGCACCGCCTCGGCCGGACGTCGCCTGCACCTGAGATGGCGGTTCGCCTTCACCGGTGGCTCACCGTGCCGGAAGCTGCGTTCGTCGGCTTAGCCGATGATCTGCAGACACAGATGGTCGACGGAGCCTGGGTCGATGCTGCGTTGGGTGCACTGTGGAGCGGGTCTGACGATCCAGTGGTGTCCGATGCGTACCGGACGCTGGCGGGCAAGGCCCGTAAGCGTCGGCATTCTCGTGACGAAGTTGCAGCCGGCCGGCTCTCGTCGGCCTTGACCGTCGGGCCACGGGCGCGGCTGTCGGAGGCACCGATCGGCGTCGAACGGATTCTGAGCGATGTGGTCGGCCCTTGGCGCAAGGGAGGCGCGCTGCTCGTTGTCCTCGACGGTTTGAGCAGCGCGATCGCGACGTCGCTGGCTGGCGAGGTCGCTCGGGCCGGTCTCGTCGAGCATGTTCCGGACGCCAGCGCGAAGCGGGTCGGCGCGGTCGCAGTCCTGCCCTCGCTGACGAGCATTTCGCGTGCATCCTTGTTCTGTGGCGAGGTGCGCGAGGGTGGGGCCGATGACGAGAAGAAGGGACTCGCGACTGCCTTCCCGGGATCGGTGGTCTTTCACAAGAACGATCTCCGGGCGAAGTCCGGCGAGGCGCTACCGGCGGTCGTCGCTGAAGCCGTCAACAACCCGAAGGTGCCTGTGGTTGGGGTGGTCATCAACGCCATCGACGATGCCGTGCACAAGAACGACACCTCCGCCCTGTCGTGGAGCGTTGACCAACTCACGCCGCTGCGAGCGCTCCTAGACACTGCGGTTGCGACGCGGCGGACTGTCATCATCACCTCCGACCATGGACACGTCGTCGAACGTGACACCGAGGCGCTCTCGATGCCTGGTGCCGATGCTCGGTGGCGGTCTGGGGGAGTCGCACCTCGCGCTGGCGAGGTCGAGGTCAGTGGGCCGCGCGTGGTCGCTCCAGACGGGAGCGCCATCTTGCTCTGGCGTGAAGACGCGCACTTCGGTCCTCGAAGGGCCGGCTACCATGGCGGTGCCAGTCTCGCCGAGATCACCGTTCCGGTGCTCGTCTTCCAGCCGGCAACTGCTCTGGCTGAGATCCCGTCAGGGTGGATGCAGGCGCCGCCGCAAGTGCCGACCTGGTGGAACGAACCACTCGTCTCACCGGCGGCCGCTCCGATTCTGGCGGGGGAGACGGTGAAGAAGAAACGCAAGCCTTCACGTCCTGTGATCAACGACGAGGATGCACTGTTCTCCGTCGATATACCTGCCGCGGCTCCGGCGGCGTCATCTCGATCCGACGTTGTCGACGCGCTGCTTGCCTCGAAGGCGTACGCCGACCAACGCGCGATGGCAGGAAGGCGTGCCCTTCCCGATGCTGACGTCGCGGCGTTTCTGCGTGTCCTCCTCGAGCGCGAGGGCCGCGCGCACAAGGACACCGTGGCCGCGGCTGCCCGAATTGCCGCTCCCGAGGTTGGCAAGGTCTTCGCTGCCGTCAAACGACTCATCAATGTCGAAGGGTTCGAGGTGCTCCGCCTCGACAGCGACGGTGTCACGTATCGCATCGACGAGGCGCTGCTGCGCGAACAGTTCGAGCTCGGCGGTCGATAATGGCCGACGTCTCGATCAGCCCACGGCGCCGGCGCGATGTCATCGACGCGCTCCGGCGGGGAACCGTTCCACAGCACGGGCTGGATGTGCTGGCGGTCGGTTTGGCACGCTTCGAGGCAGCCATCGACGACGAGCTCTCCTCGGTCTCAGGTGGCGGCGCCGGGTTCAAAGCCGTTCGGGGTGAGTATGGGTCCGGCAAGACGTTCTTCGCGCGTTGGCTGACCGAGAGAGCCAAGAAGCTCAACTTCGCCACGGCTGAGATCCAGATCAGCGAGACCGAGACGCCCCTGCACAAGCTAGAGACGGTCTATCGGCGGGTTGTCGAGAATCTCTCGACTCCGACTGCCTCCTCGGGGGCGTTACGGGATGTGGTGGACGGGTGGCTCTACGTCCTCGACCAGGACGCCAGCTCGGATGGGTCCTCGGCCGCGGATGAAGCGACGGACGAGCTCATGCAGAAGAGGCTGGCGACCGTTTCTCGAGAGGCGCCCGCGTTCGCGGCGGTGCTGCGGCAGTACCGGCTCGCGCAGGCCTCTGGTGACTCGGCACAGGCTGACGGGCTGTTGGCCTGGTTGGGCGGGCAGCCGCACGTGGCTGCCTCGGTGAAGCGCTCTGCGGGTGTGCGGGGCGATCTCGACCACTACGGCGCACTTGGATTTCTTCAGGGGCTGCTGACCGTCTTGCGTGACTCGGACTACGCCGGTCTCGTCATCGTGCTGGACGAGGTAGAGACTCTGCAACGGATGAGGTCGGACGTAAGGGAGAAGTCACTCAACGCGCTGCGTCAGCTCTTGGATGAGATCGACGGCGGCCGTTTCCCGGGGTTGTATGTGCTCATGACAGGCACGCCGGCGTTCTACGACGGTCAGCAAGGTCTTCAGCGGCTACCGCCGCTGGCGCAGCGGCTCCAGACCGACTTCCAGACCGATCCGCGGTGGGACAACCCGCGGGCCCCCCAGATCCGGCTGCCTGGGTTCACCCCGGAGTCGCTCGTCGAGCTCGGGAGCCGAGTCAGGGACATCTTCGCAACTGGGGCAGCGGATCCCGATCGGGTTCGAGGCGTCGTTGACGATGAGTATGTCTCTGACCTTGCGTCGGCGGTCGGCGGTGAACTCGGCGGCCGAACTGGCGTGGCTCCCAGGCTATTTCTGAAGAAGCTGGTCGCCGACGTGCTCGACCGCGTTGACCTGTACGGGGACTTCGACCCCCGCCGTGACTATCACCTCACCTTGTCGACCGCCGAGCTCACAGATGTGGAGCGGGAGGCGCAGGCCCGCGGGGATCGTCGGGCCGCGACATCTGTCGATGACATCGACCTGGACATCTGAGGATTCTCGTGGGCGGCGAGACGGGTCTCGACGAGAGCATCGACTACCACATCGTCAACAGTCTCGGTTGGCGCGCGTTGCGGCCGTTGCAGGCGGCAGCGGTGCGACCGGTGCGCAGTGGTTCCGACTGCGTGCTGGTGGCCCCGACTGCGGGAGGTAAGACAGAGGCCGCGATCTTCCCGCTGCTCTCGGAGATGGTTGCGGGCGGATGGTCGGGGACCACGGTCCTTTACGTCACGCCGCTACGGGCGTTGCTCAACAACCTGTATCCACGAGTAGAGGCGTACGGCGCCTGGCTCGGGCGGACGGTGTCACTCTGGCATGGCGACGTCGGTGCATCGGAACGGCGGGGGATCCTGGCGTCCCGGCCCGATGTCCTGCTGACCACACCGGAGTCGCTCGAGGCGATGCTGGTCTCGCGTCGTGTTGACCACGCATCGTTCTTCTCGTCGCTGCGAGCGGTGGTGATAGACGAGCTGCACTCGTTTGCGGGCTCTGATCGTGGCTGGCACCTGCTGGCCGTGCTGGAGCGGCTCGAACGTCTCGCAGGTCGACCGATCCAGAGGGTCGGTCTCTCAGCGACGGTCGGGAATCCCGAGGCGGTGGGCCGATGGATGCAAGGTTCGACCGTTGCCCGGCGTCCGGTCGAGGTCGTCCGTGAAGAGGGGGAGGGCACGACTGTCGAGCCTGAGGTCAGCCTCGACTACGTCGGAAGCATGGAGAACGCCGCAACGGTGATCTCACGGCTCCATCGAGGTGAGAAGCGACTGGTGTTCCTGGAGTCGCGCCGCAGCGCTGAAGAGCTCGCATTCCTGCTGCGAGAGCGCGGGGTCACGACGTACGTCTCCCACTCCTCGCTCTCGGCAGATGAACGCCGTCGCAGCGAACAGGCGTTCGCCGAGGCCAACGACACGGTCATCGTGGCCACCTCGACGCTCGAGCTCGGGGTCGACATCGGCGACCTCGACAGGGTCATCCAGATCAATGCGCCACGGGCGGTGTCGTCTTTCCTGCAGCGGCTCGGTCGGACGGGCCGTCGCCCAGGGACTTCTCGAAACACGCTCTTCCTTGCGACTGACCTTGCCGGGTTGTTGTCGGCCTCTGCGCTGCTTCTGTTGTGGGAGCGAGGTTTCGTCGAGGACGTCGTTCCGCCCGTGCATCCGCGTCACCTGGCTGCTCAGCAGCTGCTGGCTTTGGCGCTGCAGGAGGGCTCTTACGGCGCCTCAACTTGGCGCTCCTGGTGGCGTGATCTCCCACTGATGGATGACGGTGCTGAGGTGTTGGAGTTCCTACTCGGTGAAGGATTCCTCATCGAGGATTCTGGGATGCTCTCCATCGGGCCGCGGGCGGAGGAGGAGTTCGGCCGGCGAAACTTCATGGACCTGCTCGCGTCCTTCACCGCCGACCTCGAGCTGCGGGTCGTAGAGGGAACAAAGGAGATCGGTTTCGTCTCTCCTCTGGCGCTCCCGAGGCCTTCCGACCGGAAGCAGAAGCCGCTCGTGCTGGCTGGTCGCGGTTGGTTTGTCCGCAGCATCGACTGGGACCGCTTCACCGTCTGGGTCGAAGAGGTCCCGACCAAGGGAGATGTGAGATGGCCCTCCGACCAGATCGTCGAGTCTTTCGAAATATGTCAGGCCAAGCGCCAAGTGATCCTTGGCGCCACGCCTTCGGTGACGTTGTCGAAGCGTGTGCCGGTCGTCCTCGAGCGACTGCGTGAGCAGCGTGCTGGGCAGGTCGACGCGACCTCGATGGTGCTTCAGCGTAGATCTGTAGGAGGGGATGTTCTGTGGACTTGGGCGGGGCTAAAGGCCAACGCCACCGTACTGGCCGGGCTCGAGGTTGATGCCTCCGGCGTCGAGAACGAGCGGATCATCTTGCCGGACGGTGCCCACTTCAAGCAGCTGTCTCAGGACGGCGCGCGAGCCATCCCCGAGGTTGATGAGGCAGCTCGCGGACTCAAGTTCTCGGCGGCTCTGCCGCCTGGTCTGGCTGCTAGAACGTTGGGGGAGAGGCTGGCGGATCCACCGGGCGCCAAGGCGGTGCTCCAGACCGCAATCGCGCAGGTTTCGAGCGGGGCGAACTGAGCGCTGCATGCGGCGGGACGCGGAGTTGGCAACGTGCGGCCCCTCTCAGTGCCCTTGCCATATTGCTTCCAGTTCACCGTCCTGGAGGAGACGACGCGATCGGCAGCAAGTGTTGTCTATCCAGCGCTCGCGAAGATCTCCGGGACGGCCTGGGCGATGCGCTTGCGCACCATGACTGTGAACTCTGGTGCCCCGTTCCACAATTGGTGCAGATGCAGGACCGCTTCGCGAAGCATGTCTTGTAGATTTGGATCGGTAGGATGAGTGTTCGCGGCGAGGCATGCTTTCTGGTACATCGCAATGTGACCATCCACTCGTGTGATCCAGGAAACACGACTCTGAACTAGGAACCTTCGTTGGAGTCCAACTATGTCGATCGTCTTCTGCGCGCGGGGTTCATGTGGACCGGCGACCGGCTTAACGAGCCCGTGGTCGTCGAAGTCAAGCAAATTCTCAACGTCGTCCTGGCACGGGTCCAGGAGCATCGGAAGTTCGGCTGATTCGCTACCTGGGTTCGTTGCGCGCTTGGACTCGTCGACGAGTGGGAAGAACGAGGCCTTTCCTGAGACCGAGGCAATACCTTCGTCGTCTTTGTGTCGCCGTGCCCGATTGCAGTCGATGCACGAGATCAGGAGGTTCGTCCATTCAGCGCCGAGCCAGTAGTAGCCAGGCTTGGTTAGCCTCTCGGAAGTGTCTCGATAGCCGCCTTTGGGTCGGTAGTGCTCGATGTCGCCAGAGTGTGTGTTCGCGAAGCGCGACTCGCAGTAGCAGCATCGCCCCTCGAAGAGGGCGACAAGGAGGTCGCGTACAGTGTCCAGCCGGTAGGCCTTCCAGTCATCGAAGGCCTTATCGTGATTCTTCTTGTCTGCGTAGAAGGCGATCGCCGCGGTCGTCTCCAGTCCGCCTGGTGAGTTCGCGCCGTCTAACTCCGCAGGGCACTCGCCTCGGTCCACGTATCGCAAATCAGGACCCTCCGTGCTGCCAGATCTGCTCAAGCATTTGCCGGGTTTCGGGCCGGAGTTCGATATCAAGAGCGACTGGTGTGTACTGCTCCTCGGCCAGTAGTCGGTCGATCGTCTCAAGCATGATCCGCTCTCGTCGGGTTGTTCCAAGCTGCTGGTGCTCGGCCAGATACTGCTGGAGCTCGGACAAGCGATGCTCCTCGCCCGCTGAACGACGATCTTGGGCAAGCAGTTCGTAGTAGTTGTCGAACTGAACCTCGATCTCTGGGTCGATCGTCTGCCGAAGACCGAATGTTTCGCTCGTGAGCATCTGATCGATGCTCATCCCTGCCATCGCGGGGACTTCGGAGTCCACCCGGATCTCGTCATGCTCGTAGCCGCGTAACACGCGGATCTCATCCGTCGAGAGGCCGCGTAAGCATAACGGGCTGTGCGTCGTTACCACGAACTGGGCACGTGGGAAGGTCTCGCGAATCGTCTGTACAACCTGCATCTGCCACCGAGGGTGCAGGTGCGCCTCGATCTCGTCGATCAGGACGATTCCCTCGGCATAGCGCGGGTGTCCCCAGTGTTGAATGAAGACCCGCATCATGTCGAGTCCAAGAGCTGTGACGGCCTGATAACCCGAGCTCAGTTGCGAGATTTCGAATCGGCGACGGCCGTCGACGATCACGATCTGGCCGCCCCTGTCGCGAGAAACGTATTGATTGTCCTCGAG
Organism: Nocardioides sp. NPDC057767; assembly: GCF_042798275.1. Lineage (NCBI taxonomy): Bacteria > Bacillati > Actinomycetota > Actinomycetes > Propionibacteriales > Nocardioidaceae > Nocardioides > Nocardioides sp. NPDC057767. Next base: position 65,786 of record NZ_JBHVKJ010000007.1, read on the forward strand.
TTGAAGCAGGTCGCGCAATGCGCTGCCGACGTTGTTGAACGTCTCATCGTCGAGTTCTGGCACCCAGTGGCTCGTATTCGCTAGGGCTACGAACGGGTCGAAGAGGTTCTCGATGTTCGCGGCCCACGGGCGGGGGTCACGTGATCTCGTCTGGCCGGGCAGTCTCGTCGCCCCATACCCGGCCACGGGCATAGTGAAGGATCCCTCGAATTCGAATCCGGAGTTGTCGAAACGCACCGTCGTGAACCTACGGTCCGCAAACTCGATCATAATCGAGCCGGACCTAGATCCCTGGCGAAGGAGGTCTTGGGGAGAAATTCCGAGGGCTTGAATACGCTCAGGCCCAGCCAGTGCAATTGCGATCGCTTGGAGTGTGGATGTCTTCCCTGTGCCGTTGTCGCCCAGAAGCGCCGTCCAGCGGCCCTCCCCAGGCTCAGCACCAATCTCGAAGGTAGCGGCGCGAATACGCTTGAAGTTCTCAATATGAACGCTGTTGAGAGCGACGGAGACTGGTCCGCGACGGACTTCCTCAACGCTACGACGGATTGCATCGCTAACCGATGCCTTCCGGGGGCGCGCGGGAATCGACGGCGGTCCCACGAGGTGAGAATCGTCGCTGTCGATGGGAAGTGCAGATCCAAGATGCGCGACCCCGGGAGGCCTTCTCTCTCCTCGACGCTCAAAGTTCTTTAGGTCTGCGGACGTGATCCGAGGGAGGTCCAAGACTAGGCCTGCCATGTCGATGCCTACGGCTTCGAGTACGTCTCTGAACTGGCGTCGCCGACCCATCACCCGCTGGTGAACGTACTGGCGGTAGGCCGCGGCGAACGGTCTGGATTCCGAATACGCATCTTCGAGACCCGCTGCGCACTCCAGATAATCACCTCGCTCATATGCACGCAAGATGACCTCAAAGGAGGAGATGGCTTGCTCGATCACCCGTTGCCGAGTGGTGACGAGGTCCTCGCGATTGAGACTGAAGACCTCGATGGTCCTCCGGCCGCGATCGCGTCTGGCGGCCACCTCCCCGGACGGCAAGTAGACCAATTCCTGCTCGGGATCGTCAGCACACGGATCCAGCAGTTGACGCTCCTCGCGGGACGAGTTCGATTCGCCGCGGCCGAGGTCTAGACGTTTTCCTTCAACAGGGAACTGCTGGCCTTGCGACTGCACACAATTGGTACACGCGGCGTACAGGTTGGACCAGCGATACGCGAGCCAGTAGTAGTGCCGACGGTGAACCTTGGCATCGTCGCCGAGCGAATCCTGCGGCGGTCGGAACCTATGGACGACGAAGTCGGGGCCGACAGCGGTCGAGCAAAATGCGCATAGGCCCTGAAAGAGGCGCTCAAGGCTGCGCCGCACGTCGGGTCGCTCCAGGAGACGATCGTCGAACTCGAAGCGACTTTGGCGCGCTGCGGTTGTTCGTGAGCGGAAGAATACCTCCGCCGCGGCCTGGGCATCCCGGAGACGTCCTGAGTCGGTCAGGCTCGGCGGGACGGGGACGTCGGCCCGGTTACGACGAAGCACGCTCGGAACGGTAGTCGCGGCGTACGGGGTGTGTCCTCGGTCTCGGAGAAAGTGCACCAACTTGGGTATCAACACAAGTGGTTGCTCAGGTCTACCCGCAGGTATCCGGGGTAGTCCGTTTGTAGTCTCCACGATCGTTGTTGTCATGGGACGACGTGAACGCGGAGCGCACGTCCGCAGCGTCGGCGTCGGCAACTTGCTTGGCATCGTCAACGCCCAACCGGCGGGCGAAGCGGCCGGAGCCAGGCACCGGAGTTGAATCCATGTCGCGATTTGATGTCACATCTCAGGTTTGCATCGCGCGTACACGTTCGGGCCAGGCTGGTAGGCGTGCGCGGTCGAGCTATGTTGCTGTCGTGGGCGACCACTATGTTCGTCGCGGCGGCGAGCGATGAGGAGCCGACGTCGGTGTGCAGTACAGCGGTGATGGGCGGCGCCCAGCTTCTTCGAGTTCGGCTTCGACGGAGCTAGGTGTGGGCGGGATGGCGCGAACGGGTCGACGACTTCGTTGACTCGGCTGGAGCCGAAGGTCGGTGCTTCAGGGTGTCGGGTCTGCCTGGGCAGGGCGTTACCGCCTCTATGCCGCGAGGTCTGGCGGGCTCTCGGACGCGTCTTCCTTCGCCTTCTTGGCCTTCTTCTTCTTTACCTTGCGCGCAGCTTTCGACATACGGCGGGCGAGCTCTTCGTCACGCTCGTCGGTGGCATGCTGATAGATCATCGCCGCTTGCGGAGTGCTGTGCCCGATCCGGCGCATGAGTTCGGCGAGGGTCGCGCCGTGTTGGGCGGCGAGGGTCGCACCGGTGTGGCGGAGGTCGTGGACGCGCAGTTTCGGGCACCCGACCTTCACGCGGGCCGGCCTGAAGTACGAGCGATGGAAGGTCGCGTGGAGCAGGTGGCCACCGATGCAGCCGTCGTAGCCGCAATCGCAAGAACCCGTCGCGGGTCGGGCGGCGGTGAAGATGAGGCCGTCGGGCCCGGGCTGGGCGTGGGCGGCGATGTGTTTGCGGAGCGGCTTCTTGAGGAAGTCGGGGATGCGTACGCTTCGCTTGCCTGCCTCCGACTTTGGGTCGTCCACGATGTCGTTGCCGTCAACCCTGCTGTACGCCCGCTCGACACGCAGGAGCGGAAGGTCGCTGCTGAGATCGATGTCGCGGCGGCGCAGTTCGACGAGCTCGCCGTACCGGAGCCCGGACCATGCTGCCAGGAAGACGAGGAGCTTGAGGCGGTCGGGCATCTCGAGAGCGAGCGCCTCGATCTCTTCGATGGTCGCGATCTGCATCTTCTTCGACTTGCACTTCGGGATGTCGTCAGGGTCGACCTGGCACGGGTTCGACACGACGGCCGGATACCGCCGGTCGCGGACGGCGGCGCCCATCGCTTGCTTGAGGATCCCGTAGGCGTCCCGGTTGCGCTTGTTGCGAGCAGGATGCTTCTTGAGGAGCTTCCCCCACCAGCGATCGACGTCCTCGACGGCGATCTTCGTGATCGGGGTTCGGCCGAAGGTCGGGAAGACCTCGTTCCCAAGGAGGCGGAGGTTCTCGACCAAGGTCCGAGCCTTCAGAGGTTTGGTGACGGCACGCGCCGCTTGCCACGCCCTGGCGTACTCCTCGAACGTGGGCACGGCGGCGTCAGGGGGGCCGTGGTCGCCACCGCTGACTTCATCGTCGTCGGCGTCACTCTCCGTACGGAAGCAGCGATATGGCACGCCGGCGAGCTGAGCGCGCTCAATGTCGTCCCGCAAGCTCTCCAGCTTCTTCAGTGCACGGCCAGGGACACCTGCCGGGTAGTCGGGAGTCCTTTCCAGCCGGGCGGGATGCTCGAAGGTCAGTTCGCCAGGATGGGCTACCCGGCACGTTGGGCAGCGATACCTGATCTGCCAGCGGCCGGTAGGGGAGCCGGGGTTGTCTGTCCGTCGAGGCATCCTGCGGATACTGCCGAAGCGTCGCTCAGGCATGCTGTTACTCCTCTCGGACAGGATGGCGCAACTAGATCACTGCCGTTGGCTAGAGTTAGGTGGGTGTGATGGGCAACCTCGCGGCCGCCGTTGGCGGTGCCCCGGCCAAAGGGCCACGAGGATGATCCCGCTGTTCGACGGTAGGACGTCTGCCACGAAATTGCCACGAAAGATGTCTGCCTGTGGCGGTTTCTGTCAGTCCCTGTCAAAACTCGCTCAACCATGTATGTGCAGGTCAGATGCCATTTGGTGAGGTCAGGACTGAAATCGGGCGAAGGAGATTCCCCCGTTTCAAATCCTGTCAGCCCGACCGAAGAGATCGACCTCTGACCTGGAGATACAGGTCAGGGGTCGATTCGCTTTTGGCTGTTGCGCCGATCTCGAGCGGGTCGAGATGCCCTTGTGCTGCCGTTGAGGGCGAATCCGGGATCAACGTCCACCGGACGGTCTTCCATCGCCGTATAGTCCTCAGCCATGGCCGTGGGCGACAGCGAGGTGCAGGAACGCGCCGCCATCGTAGAGTGGGCGTTTGCGGAGCGACTTGACGACGCCATCGATAGGGCAATGGTGAATGCGGATGTCAGCCTGAGCGTCGAACGTGCTGGAGTTGATGACCAGTGGCTGCGAGAAAGAATCAGGTCGGCTCGGACTGAGCTTGCCGATGCCACCCGACGGGATCTTGACCGGTACGTCGACCAATTCGTTGCCTACGTGGCTCGCTACGGCGAAGATCCCCAGGCTCGGTGGAACGACGATGAAAGGCGTTCCGCACAGCAGCAGCAAGACAGGCAACTCGTCGATCAGCGACTCAATCTCTGGGTTCAAAGGCTTGCTTCGGCGGTGGAAGAGGAGATCGCTGAGGGAATCGGAGATTGGATTCGAGACCGACCAGGGAGCCTCGAACTGATGTTGGGCTCCACGCCCCGCTGGGGCGTCCAAGCGAGGCCCGCGGGGATCGCCTACACGTCCGATGCCAGAAGGTTTCGAAACGTCTGTGCCGACAACCCGACAGGAGCGATTGGCCTGGCCGGCCCGCGAGGATGCGGCAAGTCGACGCTCCTTTCGCACGATCTGGGCGCGTTTGAGTCGGAGCCGCTCAATCCCGCTGCGCGCAAGGTGCGAGTGATGGTGTCAGCGCCGGTCAAGTACGAGTCACAGGACTTTCTGCTTCACCTTTTCGCCGAGATCTGTCGCAGCGTCGTGAAGCAAAGACACCCTGCCTATTGGGAGAGATTCCCGCTCCTACGTCGGCGATTCCCAACACAGACAGTGAAACGATCAGCCGCGACGGCAGTCGTGGCGTATCTCGCCGCAGTTCTGGTCAGCCAGAATCGCCTGGGTGGCTGGGCTGCGGCCTTTGGGGACGCCGCTGCCTACTTCAATGCGGTTTGGGCCTGGATGAAGCTCCCCTTCGGCGAGGGCACATTCCCGTACGCCGACCCGGATGCCCTGACAACCCTGCTCCTGCTGATTTCGGCGGGCGCGACATGCGTTGCAGTACGCAGAACCCTGGTATGGATGTTGGTGGTTCGCCGAGGCAGGGACCTCCCGCCCATTGTCAGATCGGCCAGGCGTCATCTCGAGACGATCAGGACCCTGCAGATCGCTGCCACGACCGGGGTCAACAGTGAGTTCGGCATTGGCGGTGTCAAACTCTCCGCGAACCGCTCTGTCGAGCGTTCTGTCCGTGCCTGGAGCTATCCCGAGCTGATCAGCGAGATGAAAGAGTTCTTGGGTCAGGTGACGGGCGAGGTCGTCGGCCGACGTGGCCGCAATTCGATCGCAGACTACGATCCGTTCGGTGTCGTCGTGGTGATCGACGAGCTCGACAAGATCGACTCCGTCGAGGACGTCCAGCGGTTCATCAACGAGATCAAGGGGATCTTTGATGCGCCGGGCACCCAGGTGCTCGTCTCCATCTCCGAAGACGCCCTGGCCGCGTTCGAAATGCGTGGCCTCCCCGTGCGCGACGCGTTCGACAGCGCATTCGCTCAGGTTGTACGGATCGGGTATCTGTCGATCGCTGACACGCGCCGAATTCTCGAGCGCTTGCATTCGCCTGCTCTGAGTCGCCCATTCGTATGGTTGGTCTACTGCCTCTCGGGGGGCTTGCCCCGTGACGTGATACGGGTCAGCGGTGAACTGCAAGGAATGGCGAGAACCCGTCCAGGCGAACGCCTCAGCTCGGTATGCCGGGAGCTGGTCGGCCAGGACATCCGACGCCGACTCCCTGCCTTCGAGCAGGCTTGTGGGGACTTGCTACGCGCGACCGAAGCCGGATCCGAGGCTCCGATCCTGGAGCTGGTGCGCGAGATCCGGCGCGTGGCCGCGACAAGCGACCCGCCGCAGTCGGCAAACCTGACCGCCGTTGTGCCACGGCTTCTCGCTGCAGTCGGAGTAGGAGACCTCGGCAAGCAGACCGGTTGCTATCTCTACTTCTGCGCAACGGTCCTGGACATCCTGGTCATCAACGAACTCGACGTAGCGGACGAGGAGCGATACATACAACTTCTGCCTGTGCTTGTCGAAGGCCGACAGGCGATGGCTGTGCACCCCGACTTGGCCGCCGAGCTGATCGACGAGTTCCGTGGCAAATGGGGTCTGCCGGTACTTGCTCGTCGGGCAGTATAGAAGGCGTCTTTCACGGCGCGTCGACGGGCGCCATCTCCCTGGTCGTCCGCCTGCACGAACGCCGGTTAAAGAGTTGGCGGGCGATCTTGTCGGGAAGTCCCGCAACGGTCTCTATCTATGCCTCTGCCCGTTCGGAGGCGCGGCATCGAAACGGTCATCGAGTGCCGGGGCGAGTTCTACTCGGAGCAGAAGTGCGCGAAGCTGGCGAACGACGTGTTCGCCGCGCTGAAAGTCAAGAAGCGGTGACGTACCGTCCGCTTTGCTTCCTGACGGTGCCGGGGACACCGTCGACTGACCGTTCGGTCTGGATCTAATCGTCGCCGTGATCGAGCTTGCTCTCCACGATGGGACGCGTCCGATTCCCTTCAGCATCACAGGAGCAACCATGGGTAAGACCGTGCGACGGCTTGTACCGATCGGCGCAGCGATCGCGGCCGCGAACGCCATCGTCCCGGCGGCGTTCGCGGACCAGGGCGGCGGGTCCGGGTGGGAGCAGACCTTCACGCCGCCGTTCCACCTCGCGGCGGGGGAGAGCTGCGTGTTCGAGCTGCAGGCAGACGTCCTGTACGACCACGAGATCACTCGGGTGGTCGAGACGTTTCCCGACGGCTCGCCGCGGGTGGTCGACACCCAGGGATCGCTCGGGTTCCGGTTCACCAATGTCGACAGCGGTGAGTCGATCCGCCGCGACACGTCCGGCACGCTCCGCGCGACGATCGGTGAGGACGGCGGCGTTCACTTCCGCTTCCACGGCAACGGGCTGGCGGTGATCCGGGTGCCCAACGCACTGACCCCGCCGGGCGTCTACGTCGTCTCCGGGGATGTCGACTACGTCCGGCATGCCGACGGGCAGCGAGAGTTCGCGGAGATCGACGGCACCGTCGAGAACGTGTGCCAGACTCTCGACTGATGATCCAGCTGCGGCTCAGTTCCGCCGTGCTCTCCCGGACACGCTTCGCGTTCTCGCCGTTGGCCGAGGCCGTGAAGAGCTTGTACGTGGTCCATTCCGGCGCGATCCATCCGCTGCATCGCGGCTGGTACGACCGGGTGCGTGCCGACCTGCGGCGGGCCGACAACGAGCTGCTCAGGGGGATCGTGCCGCCTGGCGGACACATCGCCGAGTTCCTCTTCGTCGGTGCCACCAGCACCGAGACCACGATCGAGGAGCAGCTCCAGCTGGTGGCCGGCTGGCCACACGAGCACCTTCTGCTGGAGCTGGAGCGGGCCTGGCGCGGGGTCGGTGTCACACCGGCCGTACGCCGCGCCCTCGAGGATCCCGACGCTCCTCAACGGGTTGCCGTGGAGCTCGAGCGCTATTGGCACCAGGTGCTCGAGCCCCACTGGCCCAGACTGCGCGGAGTCCTCGACGCCGACGTCGCCTATCGCCTGGACCGGCTGGCCCGCGGTGGCATCGCCTCCCTGCTCTCGGACCTGCACCCGTCCCTGCAGTTCACAGATCAGGCGATCCGCATCAACAGCGCCACCGACGGTGACATCGACGGCGGCGGCCTCACCTTGGTCCCGAGCGTCTTCGTCTGGCCGCGGATGTGGGTCGAGCTCGGGCTGCTCGGCGAGCCGAGCCTGACGTACGGCGCGCGCGGCATCGGCACCCTGTGGGCGGACGGGCCCGTGCCGGTGGACCGGGAGGACGCGCTGGGCGAGCTGCTCGGCCGGAGTCGGAGCGAGATCTTGATGAGCCTGCAGGTCCCACGCTCGACGACCGATCTGGCCCGGGAGATCGGACTCGCAGCCGCCACGGTGAGCTCACACCTGTCGGTGCTGCGGCGCACCGGACTGGTCACCTGCTGGCGGAGCGGACGGCGGGTGCTCTACCAGCGCACCGCGCTCGCATCCGCGATGGTCGCCGCCGGTCGGGCCGACGAGCGGGACGAGGCACACGGCTGAGCGCCGGCCCAGCCCTCAGATCTCAGACCACGCCGTGCTCGAAGGCGAAGGCCGCGGCGGCGGTGCGGGAGCGGACGTCGAGCTTGGTGAAGATGTTGGAGAGGTGGCGGGCGACGGTCTTCTCGCTGAGGACGAGGTCGGCGGCGATCTGGGCGTTGCTGCGGCCGGAGGCGACGAGGCGGAGGACCTCGGCCTCCCGGGCTGTGAGACCGGCGGGCAGGGAGGCGGGGGCGAGGAGAGCTTCGGCCTCGTCGGCGGCAGGGCGGGCGCCGACCTGCCGGAACGCCGTACGCGCCGCCTCGAGCTCGCGGCGGGACGACTCGGTGTCTCCGGCCTCTGCCAGTGCGCGCCCGGTCAGCAGCCGGGCGCGGCCTCGCTCATAGGTGGCGTCGGCCCGGGCCCACAGCTGCTGGGCCTTGCGCAGGTAGGGAAGGGCGCCGGCGGCGTCGCCCGCGGCCAGCTCGACCGCGCCGTGTGCGTGCGCTGCGGCCGCCTCCAGCCAGACGCAGCCGAAGCGTCCGGCCAGCCCGTCCAGCTCGGCCGCGGCGTCGCGGGCCCGGCCGAACTCACCGGCATCGATCAGCACGTCGACCGCCGCAGGCAGGAGGCGGCATCGCTGCACGTCACCGCCTGTCTCGGCGAGCAGCCGCTCGATCGCGGCCAGTGCCGCCGCGCCCTCGCCGCGCGCCGCCCAGAGCAGGGCGAGGCCGGGCTGCGGGTCGAAGCCGCTGTCGGCAGCGCGCTCGTAGGCGGCATCGGCCTCGGCGTACTCGCCGCGCAGCCGGAGCACCTCGCCGGCCTCGTACGCCGCCAACCCGGCCGCGTCCGCCGCGTTCACCTCCTGGTAGCGACGGGTGGCGTGCTCGAACTCCTCGAGGGCCTGCTGCCACTCGCCGTGCAGCCGCAGCAGCTGGCCGCGATGGACGGCGCACTGGCCGGTGAACGCGAGCAGCCCGGGCTGGGCGGCGCACCAGCGCTCGAGAGCGGCCGTCCACTCCGCGACCCGGCCGAAGTCGCTGATCTCCTGGCAGCCCTCGATCGCGGTGCAGTAGACGTGTCCCGCCACGACGGGGGAGGCCTCGCCCGCGATCACCCGGACCATCGCCTCATCGAGGCGGGCCAGGCCTTCCGCCACCCGCCCGGAGTAGATCGCCATCCTGCCCTGCGCGCACAGCCCCAGGGCGGTGAGGTCGGGTTCGGCATGGCGTCGGCCGCGTTCGGCCACCTGGTCGGCGTAGCGTCCGGCCGTGGCGTAGTCACCGGCGTCCAGCGCGCGGAACAACCGCAGGAAGTCGACCCACCCGACCGCGGCACCGGCAGCGTCCTCGCCGGCCTCGGTGACCAGGCCCTCCGCTCGCGAGGTCCAGCCACGAGCGAGGGCGCCCTCGCCGTGGACGTAGGAGGTCATCGTGATCCGGAACGCACAACGGACCGAGCGACCGAGGTCGGCGGCCTCCTGACTCTTCCGGAAGGCACGCTGCAGAGCGGCGATGGTCTCGTCGTGGTGCCCGGTCAGCTCCGCGGCGACGGCGAAGTCCTCGAGCTCCTCGGCCGAGAGCAGGTCCGGGTCGGAGACCGACCAGGCTGCGTACGCCGCGGCCCAGTCGCCGCGGTCGTAGTCGACGCGGGCGCTCTCCAGCTGGACGTCGGCCACGGCAGGCACCTCCACTGGAGAGCGTACTCGGATCAGGCGCCGACGGAGACCCGTGCCGACTGCCGCATCCGCGACGTGATCCGGTCGGCGACCAGCGCCGCGTCACGGCCGGCGCCTGTCAGGAGCATCGAGCTGAAGGCGTACTGGAAGCTGAGGCCGCAGAAGAACAGCCCGTCGGCCTCGGGCACCACGCCACGCATCTCCCGCGGCCAGCCGTCCTCGTCCAGCACCGGCAGGTGGATCCAGTCGAAGGCCTGCCGGAAACCGGTGGCCCACACGACGTTGGCGACCTCGCGCGGGGTGCCGTCGACCACGGGCAGCCCGTCGCGGACCTCCTCGACCCTGGAGGTGACCCGCTCGACGCCGCGGTCGGCCAGGTCGGAGCGCTTCACGCGCAGCATCGGCCCGCCGTGGCGGCGGACCTCGGGCATCTCCTTGCGCCCCATCGGGGTACGCCGCGTGATGACGTGGCGCCACATGAACAGCAGCACCGGGAAGAGCACGTGCATCACCGGCGAGTCCAGGCGCGGCGGGATCTGGCCGCAGTCGCGGCCGGCCAGGATCGTCGGCCGAGACTCGGCGACCTCGAAGGCGATGTCGCAGCCGGAGTGGCTGGCACCGACGACGAGAACCGGGCCTTCGCGCAGCTGCCCGGGGCGGCGGTACTCGCTGGAGTGGAGCTGCAGGATCGACGCGTCGAGCTGCGCCGAGATGGCGGGAACGTTGGGCGTACGCCCGAAGGTGCCGGTCGCCACCACAACGTTGTCGCAGGTCCAGGTGCCCCGGTCCGTCGTCACCCGGAACCCGTCGCCGTCCGCCTCCAGCCCGGTGACTCGGGTCTCGAGTCGCACGGGCAGCTCGAAGGTGCGGGCGTACGTCTCGAGGTAGTCGCCGACGTCGTCCTTTCCGGGGAAGGACCATCTCTTCGCCGGGAACGCCAGCCCCGGGAGGCCGTCGTACTTGGCCGGTGAGTAGAGCCGGAGCGTGTCCCACTGGCGTCGCCAGTTGTCGCCGATCCGCGCGTTGGCGTCGAGGATGACGAACGGGCGGCCGCGTCGTCGCAGGTGGTAGCCGGTCGCCAGGCCGGCCTGACCGGCGCCGATGATGATCGTCTCGATGTGTGTGGTGTCCATGCTCGTGACGCTAGGTCCGCGCCACACCGCTCCGCGTCGGTCGTCCGGCGCATTCGGGTTGCACATGGCGATGGGTCGAATTACCCATCGCCATGCCGGCCGATCGGGGTCGATACTCGACTCATGACGAAGCAGCCCCCGGAGGACTTCAGCAAGCTCCCGCCCTCGGTGCCACTGGAGGACACCCTCGCCTACCAGCTCGAGACGGAGATCCCGCGCGGCCCCGAGGGAGGCGGCGACGCGATCGACGGCGGGGACGGTGACTGAACGGACGCGCTCACTAGGGTGAGCCGCGTGGACGAGGCCGAGAAGTCATTGAAGGATCGCCTCCGCGAGGCGATGATCGCGTGCCGGCAGAGCGTTTTCCCGGCGTACGCGAGTCCGGCCGAGGTGTTCGACGGGCTGGCTGAGGCGTGCCGGGAACTCGGGATCGAGGAGTGGGACGTCTACGCCGAGAGGGGACCGGTGGCACGCCTGGAGGCGGAGGTCTCCGAGCTGCTCGGCAAGCCGGCTGCGTACTTCCCCTCGGGGGTGATGGCGCAGCAGGTGGCGCTGCGGATCCACGCCGACAACGCCAGCAACCGGCGGGTCGTGATGCCCGACCTGTCCCATCTGCTCGTCCACGAGGACGACGGTCCGAGGATCCTTCAGGACCTGCAGATCGAACACCTCACCACGGGTCGCGAGACGCCCACGAGGGCACACCTCGACGCGATCCCGGGACCGCTCGCGGCGTGCCTGGTCGAGCTGCCCCTGCGCGATGCCGGCTGCGTCCTGCCGACCTTCGACGAGCTCGCCGAGCTGGCGCAGGGGTGCCGTGAACGTGGGATCGCGTTCCACGTCGACGGTGCCCGGATCTGGGAGTCGCAGGAGTGGTTCGGAAAGCCCCTGGCCGAGATCGCCGGCCTCGCCGACACCGTCTACACCAGCTTCTACAAGGGCCTCGGTGGCCTCGCCGGAGCGGCGCTGCTGGGCGATGAAGACTTCGTCGCCCAGGCTCGGCTGTGGCGCCATCGGATGGGCGGCACCCTCTACCGCTCCACCGCCGAGGCGGTCGCCGCCCTGGTCGGCCTGCGGGACCGGCTCCCGCACATCGGCGAGTGCGTGACGTGGGCGAGGACCCTGGCCGCCGCACTTCCTGCGGAGATCACCGTCCAGCCGGTGGTGCCGCACACCAACACCTTCCTCCTGTACGCAGCGGGCGACCCCGACAACATCAACATCCGTCTCCTCGCCGCCCTGGAGGAGCACTCGCTCGGGTTCAGCAGACCCTGGACGGCGAGCGAGGAGCCGGGCCGCGTGGTGACCGAGGTGACGGTCGGCCAGGGCGCGCTCGAGCTGGATCCCGAGACTGTCGCGGGGCATCTCGCTGCGCTGGTCGTCTGAGCGTACGGCCGGAGCTCCCCCGGAAGGGGTGATGACGGCGGCCTGAGCGAGCGGCGAGATTCGGAGAATGTGGGAACTCGCCGGGCAGCTGCTGCCGGAGATGGTCGGGCTGATGGTCACGCCCGCCGCGATCGTGGCCTGTCTGCTCCTCCTCGGGTCCTCTCGCCCGTTCCGCAACGTCGCCATGCTGGCGGCACCGTTCCTGGTGATCTACGGGGCGATCTCGGTCGCCGCGCTCGCGGTGGGGCAGACCGTCGACCTCGGCGGCGACGACCCGTCGATGAGGCGGGGATGGCTGAGCCTCGTGGTCGGCCTCGTCTTTCTGGCCGTGGGCTTGTGGTCGTGGCTGCGGCCGCCGCGTCCTCGGGGCGCGCACTCTTCCACGGCACGCGCCACGCCCGACGCCGATGCGGAACCCGGCTGGGTCTCGCGGCTGCGCGACCCGTCGCTGCGTCTGGTCCTCGGCGCCGGGGTCGTCCTGGCGGTCGTGAACCCGAACGTGGCCATCCTGGCCTCGGGACTGGGCATCGTGGTCACCTCCGATGCAACCCTCGGGGTGCAGGCCGGCGGTGTCGTGCTGTTGCTGGCGGCGAGCCTGGTCGACTTCGTCGTTCCCACGCTCGTGTTCGTCCTGGCCGGTGAGCCCGGCCGCCGATGGCTACGGTCGGCGACCCGATGGCTCCTCGGCCACAACCGCGCCATCGGAGTCGGGGTGCTTCTCGTCTTCGGGCTGCTGTTCGTCGGCCGCGGCCTCGCACAGATCGCCGGCTGACAGCCGTCTCCGGCGATCGGCGGGGCGTCGCCCTCCTGCGGACCGGGGACGGAGCAAACCACCCCCAAGGCGATCGGTTCGGTGATATTTTCGAGCGGCCAGCGAAGTCCTACTGAAGGGCAGTCTGATGTCGGTTCAGTTCGAAGTGCGCATCGATGGAATGACCTGCAACCGCTGTGTCGAGAGCGTGACGAACGCTCTCGGAAACCTGGACGGCGTCCACGGCGTCGAGGTCGATCTGAACCCGGGAGCAATCTCGAACGCCCGCGTCACCGCCGACGAACCGGTCGAGCCCAGGGTCCTCAGATCAACGCTCGCCAAGGCCGGCTTCTCGATCGCCCGCGAAACCTGACCGGGAGCGGAGTCGTCCGTGCTCGGCTCCCGTCGGCACTTTCCGGCCCTCACCGCCGAACCTGATCTCGTCTACCTCGACGCCGCCTCCGGCACTCCCTGTCCCGAACCGGTCATCGCACAGCTCACCGCCGAGCTGCGCGGACCCGCCGGCAACCCCGGCCGGGGCGGACACCCGTGGGCGCGCGACGCCCTGCGCCGCTTCGAGGAGGCCCGGGCCGCCGTCGCCGCGTTCCTCGGCGCAACCTTCCCCGACGAAATCGCCTTCACCCGCGGCGCGACCGGCGCGATGGCGTTCCTGACCGACCGATGGGGAGCCGCCACCCTCGCGGACGGCGGTGACATCCTCTACTGCCCCGGCGACCACCTCTCGACGGTGCGACCCTGGCTCAGGCTCGCGGAACGGATGCGCCCCCAAGGCGTCCGGGCGGTGGCGTACCGCCGCGATCGCCTGGGACGCATCGACCTCGACGACTTCGCCCGAGCCGCGAGCGACCGGACCAAGATCGTCGTCGCCACCGACGTCCACAACCTCCACGGCACCCGGACCGACCTCGAGGCGCTCCCGATCCCACCGTCCGCGACGCTCTGCCTGGACTGCTCCCAGAGCGCCGGACGGATGCCCCTGCGCCTGGCCGAGTCCCGCGCCGAGGTCGCCGTCGTATCGGGCCACAAGATGTTCGGCCCTCCCGGCACCGGCACGGTCTACGTTCGCCGCGGTCAGCACCACCGGATCGTCGTCGACCGGGCGGCCGGGCGGAGCGGGCCCGCTCGGCACGTCTCGCCGCTCACCGACGCCGCCGAGGAAGGCAGCCTCGACGGCGCCGGCGCGGCGGCGCTGGCGAGCGCCACCACGTTCATCGACGGCATCGGCCTCGACGCCGTCGGAGGCCACCTCGCCGGTCTCGCCGCGCGGTTCACGGACGGCGCCGCCCGGATCGGAGGCGTCAGCCTGCTCGGACCTCCGGTCGATGCGCACCGCCCGCACAGCGGCATCGTCGCGTTCGCCCTCGACGGTCAGGCCGGCGCCGACATCGCCTTCGCGCTCGAACGCCGCGGGATCTACGTACGCGCGGGCGACCACTGTCTCGACGGCCCGCGGGACGACGCCGTCCGGGCGAGCTTCCACCTCTACAACGACGAGAACGACGTCGACCGACTCCTGCAGGGCCTCGCGGCCGCTGCCGAAAGGACCTGACACGTGCAGAGCGAAGGCATCCGATACGACCGCGCCACCGCCGCCCGCATCCTGGCCGAGGTCGCCGGTGCCGACTTCCTGACTGGGCCCGCGCCGGCGACCCCGGCGGTCTCGGTGGAGTACCGCGTCGAGGAGCTCCGCCCCGAACCCGGGGGAGTGCTCACCACAGGACAGCGGCGCTACCTGGAGTCGTTCATGCGCCCGTGCCGGCCCGACGAGGTCGTCACCGCGACCCACCGCATCACCTGGCGCGACTCCCGCGGGATCGCCAACAGCGGCCACATCGGCCCGGGACCTCTGGGACCGCTCCTGCCGATCGCGACCCGGGAGGCGGTGATCGCCGTGGGTGACGCGATCGCCTCGACCGACGCCGTCACCGCGCGCTCGGACGCCCTCGGCGACGACGAGCTCGACGTCCTCGCCGACACCACGACGGACCAGGAACCCGGCGAGATCTTCCGCGTCGGCGCCGAGGCGGCGGGCCGCGCCCTCGTCCAGCACGGCATGCTCGCCGGCCAGGTCGACATCGACGACCCCGTCGAGTTCGCCGAGGAGATGCACTCCTCGGGCCTGTACGGCACGGTGGCCTCGACCTGGTTCTGGGAGCTGCAGGCCTCCACCTACCGCCGCGGCATGATCCCGGCGCGGCTGGAGCGCTCCGGCGGCCGCCTTCGCTACACCCCGGACACCGTCGCCCTGCTCGCCGAGATGAAGCGCCGCACGATCGCCGACGCGCACGAGGTGATGGACCGGGCCCGCGAGGAGGGCCTGGGGCTGCGTGCCGCGATTCAGCGCTACCACATCGAGCTCGACCAGATCTCGCGCCAGTACGCCCTGCTGCCGGTCGAGGAACGCCCGGTCTGCCTCGGGCAGCGAGCCCATCAGGTCGGTGGGACGCGCGTCCAGCCGCTCGCCGCGGTCGCCGAGGCGCTGACCGGCGCCTTCCGATCCGCGATCGGATCGGTACGCATCGCCGAGGCTCCCGCGGGCGCCGACGGGGATGCCCGGTTCGCCGCAGGGGAGCATGAGTTCGGGGTCCCGGACATGACCTGCCGGCACTGCCGGGTGACGATCACCGCGGTCTTCGACGCCCAGGCGGCCGAGCTGATCGAGGTGGACCTGCACGGCAAGCGGGTGCGCGCCAGGTTCACCGACGCCGACCAGCGCGACCGGGTCTTCGCCGACCTGCGCGACTGCGGCTACACGGTGGCCGACGGGTGAGTGCTCGCTACCCGCTCCCGGCCGCGCGGCATCCGATCGCGGCCCGGTTCCTCACCGACAGCGCCGCCGTGGACGAGGCGATCGAACGGTTCGGCTCCCCGCTGCATGTCGTCTTCCCTCAGGTGATGGCTGAGAACGCGGCGGCGCTGACGGACGTCCTGCGGCGCCACGCGGTCCCGCACGAGATCTTCTACGCCCACAAGGTGAACGCCTCGACCGCGTTGGTCGCCGAGGCGGCCGTGGCCGGCCTCGGGGTCGACGTGGCCTCCTCGGCGGAGCTCGACCGAGCCCTGGCGGCGGGGTTCGCGCTGCACCGGATCGAGGCCACCGGACCGAAGTCGCCGGCGTTCGTCGAGCGGATCGCTTCGCTCGGCGTCACCGCGAACGCCGATGACCTCTGGGAGCTCGACCGGCTCGCCGCCACGGCGCCTTCGGGCCGCCCCTCGGGCAGCAACCTCCCGGTCCTGCTGCGGCTCTCCGGCTTCGCCTCGCCGATGGTGCCGCAGTCTCGGTTCGGCATCGACCTCGCCGACGCCGACGTCGCCCTCGAGACCGTACGCCGCGCGCCCGGGCTCGAGCTGCGCGGTGTGGCGTTCCACCTCGACAACGCCGACCCGGCCGCCCGGGTGGACGCGCTGACCGAGTCGATGGCCGTCGTGGCCGCTGCGTACCGCAAGGGCCTGAGGCCGTCGGTGGTCGACATCGGCGGCGGGCTCCGCCAGCGGTTCGTCGAGGATCCGGAGCCCTTCCAGCGATACGCGCACGCGCTTGCCGCGGGGCCGGGGGAGCTGGTGTGGCCGGGTCATGACGTGGTGGCGCCGGCCGCGCACAAGTACGGCAACCACCGCCCTGCCACCGAGGTGCTGGAGAGGTTCCTGACCGCCGAGATCGAACGGCGACCCGTCGCCGAGGTGCTGCGCGAGTGCATGCTCACCCTGTGGATCGAGCCGGGCAAGGCCCTGGTCGACCACGCCGGGATCACCCTGGCCTCGGTGCTCTACCGCAAACGCGCGGCGGGGCGGGACCTGGTCGTGCTCGACCTGTCCCGTAACCAGGTCACCCCGGCCGACCAGGAGGTCCTGGTCGACCCGGTCCTGGTCGACGGGCGTGGCGATCCGCCGGAGGAGGGAGTGTTCCTGGCCGGACGGCTCTGTCTGGAGTCGGACCTGATCAGCCGGCGAAAGGTGTTCCTCGACTCCGAGCCGGACAGCGGCGACGTACTCGCATTCGTGAACACCGCCGCCTATCAGATGGACCTGTCGGCGTCCTTCGCCGCCGGGCATCCGCCGCCGCGCAAGGTCGCGGCGGTGCTGGACGGGGACCGGTTCACCTTCACCGCGGAGACGCCCGACGACCACCACGGGAGCTGACCATGCGTTACGACAGCGTGCTCGACATGATCGGCGACACCCCGTTGCTGCGGCTCGATCCGGCCGCCCACGAGGTGCCCGGAGCCGAGATCTTCCTGAAGCTGGAGTCGGCCAACCCGTTCGGGTCCGTGAAGGACCGGGTCGCGTGGGGGCTGCTGCGCGATCACATCGGCGCGATCGCCGAAGGGGACCGGGTCGTCGTGGAAGCCTCCAGCGGCAACACCGCGAAGGCGCTCCAGATCATCACCTCGATGCACGGGGTCCGGTTCCGCGCCTTCACCAACCGGGTCCGGGTGCGCGAGGTCCGCGAGATGCTCTCGCTGCTCGGCGCCGAGGTGACCGAGATGCCCGGCCTCTCGGAGTGCCCGGACCCGACCGCCCCCAACGATGTCTTCAGCGTGATCGGCGACCTCATGGAGGGCGAGCCCGGGCGCTACCACCACACCTCGCAGTACACCAACGAGGACAACCTGCGTGCCCACTACGAGCAGACCGGGCGCGAGATCTTCCGCGACGCCGGACCGGTCGACCTGCTCGTGGGCGGCCTCGGCACCACCGGGTCGACCCGAGGAGCGGCGACCTACCTGCGCGAGCAGAACCCGCAGACCGCGGTCGTCGGTGTCGTGGCCGCCGAGGGCGACTTCATCCCCGGCATCCGCTCAGCCGCGGAGATGTGGGAGGTCGGGCTCTTCGAACCCGACTTCTACGACGCGATCGCCGCCGTCGACTCGGCCGACGCGATCTCGGCGAGCCTCGAGCTCGCCACACGGCACGGGGTGCTCGCCGGCCCCACCACCGGGGCCGCCTATGCCGCGGCACGGGAACGGCTGCTGTCCGGGCCCGGCGGCCCGGTCACGGCGGTCGTGATCGCGTGCGACCGGATGGAGCCGTACCTCTCCTACTACCGCCACCGCCGTCCCGACCTCTTCGGCGCGCCCCGATCCGCCACCGAGGAGGCCGCGCCGTCGGTCACTCCCGAGGAGATGGAGGCGTGGGGCGCGGCAGGTGAGCACGTGGTCGTCGTGGACGTACGCACCGCCCTGGCGTTCCAGGCGGGTCATCTCCCCGGCGCGATCAACCTCCGCGACGACCTGCTCGAGCAGGTCATGGAGGCCGGGACGCCGTTCTCCGAGGCCTCCCGGGTGGTGTTCGTGTGCCCGACCGGGGACCGGTCGGCGCGGTTCGCGGCGCGGGC
Source organism: Nocardioides sp. NPDC057767 (assembly GCF_042798275.1). Lineage (NCBI taxonomy): Bacteria > Bacillati > Actinomycetota > Actinomycetes > Propionibacteriales > Nocardioidaceae > Nocardioides > Nocardioides sp. NPDC057767. The sequence goes on from NZ_JBHVKJ010000007.1 coordinate 84,086, forward strand.
CGCCGCGACCGGGTGCCGGGCGTACAACCTCGAGGGTGGCGTCCTCGCCTGGCGAGACAGTGGGCGCCCGCTCGCCGGGGTGTGAGGCCTCACGCGGGCATGAGGAGGAGCATCGTGCCCATCCCGGTCGCCATCAGCCCGTGACCGAGGGCCGGCAGACGGTGCTCGCGTACCGCTGCCGCGCGCAGCAGCCACCAGATCACCCCGGCCGCGCACGCCGCGACGAACAGCGAGTTGACCAGGATCGCCCAGCCCGGTGGGGCGGCGGCTGTAGCCGGCGGCAGCACCGCCGTGGCGCCGCTGTGGCCGGCGTGCCCTGAGGTGTGGGTGCCTGCGCCATGGGCGTCGCTCATGAGCAGCGGCATCGCGGCGAGCATCCAGATCATCGCCGCGTTGAGCGCAAGATGTCCGACGATGTCCGCGCGCCGCGCCCGCCCGCTCGTACGGCGCAGGGCGGGCAGCAGCACCACCGTCAGGATCCCGAACAGCGTGACCTGAGCCCAGACGGCCGCGTCCCAGAGGATCACCCAGATCATCAGGATCATCGCGGCGCTCATCACGGTGTGGTTGACGTGCAGGACGGTCTGCCCACCGGACCCGGGACAGACCACGAGGGTCCAGATTCCCGAGGTGCCGGTGAGCACGAAGGCCACGGTCAGCAGTAGGTCCCAAGGCGGATCGACCACCCGACCAACGTACCGTCGCCACATCGTGTGTGCGGCCGGTTGCCGTGATCGGTGCCGCAGGCCGGCAAACCCCCGGCCGAGGCGTCAGATACGTCGGCCGAGTGGGCGTGTATCTGCCCACTCGACCGACCTGGTTGACGCCTCGGCCGCCCGGGGTGACGCCTCGCTCAGGCGTCGAGATCCTGCGCGACGAGCGCCGCGATGGTGTCGACGGCGGTCTGGTCGGGGCCGGTGACCTCGACCTTGTCGCCGTTGGCGGCGCCGAGGGTCATGATCAGCAAGGAGGAGGCGGCGTCGACCGGCTCGCCGCCGGGGACGGCCAGGGTGACCTCGGCACCGAGCTCCTCGACCTTCTCGGAGATGATCGCGGCGGGGCGGGCGTGGAGGCCGACGGCCGAGCCGACGGTGACGGTCTGGGTGGGCATGATGCTCCTTCGGTTGGTGGGATGTGCTGCGTCAGCTGGCGGCGGCGGCGGCCGGGACCGGGGCGCGGCCGACGGACTTGAGGGCGATCACGGTGGCGGCGCCGACGACCACACCGGCGGCCAGCGCGATCAGGTAGCCGAGCACGTTGGTGACCGCGAAGAGGACGAAGATGCCGCCGTGCGGGGCGCGGACGCCGACCTCGAAGAGCTGGGAGAGGCCACCGGTCACGGCGCTGCCGACCATGATCGCCGGGATGACGCGCATCGGGTCGCCCGCGGCGAACGGGATGGCGCCCTCGGTGATGAACGAGGCGCCGAGCAGCCAGCCGGCCTTCCCGTTCTCGTGCTCCGCGGTGGTGAACAGCTGAGGACGTACGACGGTGGCGAGCGCCAGCGCGATCGGCGGCACCATGCCGCTGAGCATGACCGCGGCCATGATCCGCAGCTCGGGGGCGTTCGCGGCCAGCGAGGCGGCACCGACGCCGGTGGCGGCGAAGCTGTAGGCGACCTTGTTGAGCGGCCCGCCCATGTCGAAGGCCATCATCAGGCCGAGCACCGCGCCGAGGGCGACGGCGCTGGTGCCGTCCAGGGCCGCGAGACCGTCGGTGAGCCGCTCCATCAGCCAGTTGATCGGCTTGCCGAGCACCACGATCATCACCAGACCGGCCAGGATCGAGGTCACCAGCGGGATCACCAGCACCGGCATCAGCCCGCGGGCCCAGCTCGGCACCCGCCAGCCGCTGACCCAGTGGGCGATCACGCCGGCGAGCACACCGCCGGCGATCGCGCCGAGGAAGCCGGTCGCCGGCGCTGCCACGCCGTCGGCGTTGACGACACCGAACAGGTTGGCCGCGAGCGCGCCCATGATGAAGCCGGGGGCGATACCGGGGCGGTCGGCGATGGCGTACGCGATGTAGCCGGCGAGCGCCGGGATGAACAGCATGAACGCGGTCTTGCCGATGACGAAGAAGAGCGCGCCGAGGTAGACGGCGAGACCGCTGTCGAAGAGGGCGTGCTCGAGACCAAGGGCCTGTACGTCGGGGAGGTTCGTGAGCGTGTTGTCGACCATGACCGCGCCGTAGACGTCGGTGATGTCGTAGCCGCCGAGCAGGAAGCTCAGCGCGATCAGCAGGCCGCCGGCGGCGACGAACGGGATCATGTAGGAGACACCCGTCATCAGGATCCGGCGGGTCCTGCCGCCCCAGCTCTCGGAGGCGGTCGTGCTCGACTCGGAGGAGTCGCCCCTGCCGGATTCGACGCGGGCGGCGTTCGGGTTCTCGGCGGCGGCGAGCGCCTCGGCGATCATCGCGTCGGCGTCGTCGATCGGACGCTTCACGCCGGAGGAGACCAGCGGCTTGCCGGCGAACCGGGCGCGGTCGCGGACGCCGACGTCGACGGCGAAGATGGCTGCGTCGGCGTTGGTGATCGTCTCGGCGGGCAGCGGGGTCGCCCCCGCGGAGCCCTGGGTCTCGACCGCGATCTCGACCCCTGCCCGCGCGGCGGCGGCCTGGAGCGCCTCGGCCGCCATGTAGGTGTGCGCGATGCCGGTCGGGCAGGCGGTCACCGCGACGAGCGAACGCTTCTTCGACGGCGCCGCGTCCTCAGTCGGGGCCGGACTCTTGGCGGCGGCAGGTTCGTCGCTGACCGCGTCGAGGATGGTCCGGGCAGCTTCCTCGGCGGAGTCGGTCTCGCGCAGCTTCCGGCCGAACTCGGGACGGGCCAGGGCCCGGGCGAGCTTGGTGAGGATGGTCAGGTGGGTGGCGTCGCCGCCCGCGGGCGCTCCGATGAGGAAGGCGAGGCCGGCCGGGCCGTCCTTCGCGCCGAAGTCGACCGGAGGCGAGAGCCGGGCGAAGGCCACCACGGGCTCGTCGACCCCGGACGTACGGCAGTGGGGGATCGCCAGGCCACCGGGCAGGCCGGTGGCGGAGACCTCCTCGCGGGCCAGCGCGTCGGCGACCAGCGCCTCGAGGTCGGTGGCCCGGCCGGAGTCGGCCACGCGCTGGGCCAGGGCACGGATGACATCGTGCTTGTCGGTGCCGAGATCGGCGTCGAGGGCGACGAGCTCGGGGGCGATGAGTGCGGACATCAGAGTCCTCCGGTGATGGGGTCGAGGTCGCGTACCGAGACGAGGTCGGCGCGGACCTGGGGTGGGGTGGGGAGGGTGGTGCCGGGGAGACCGGCGGCTGCACTGCCGTACGCGACGGCGAGCCCGAGACGTTCAGGCGCGGGGAGTCCGCGCAGGTCGGCGAGGAGGTAGCCGAACAGGGAGCTGTCACCGGCACCGACCGTGCTGACGACGTCGGTGGGTGGCGGGGTGGCGTGCCACGTACCCTCCTGGGTAACGAGGACGGCACCGTTTCCGCCGAGGGTCGCGAGCACGGCGCTGACACCGCGCTCGACCAGGGTCCGGGCTGCTGCCGCGGCAGCGGCAGGGTCGTCGAGGGCGGCCGGGTCGGAGCCGGTGATCGAGGCCAGCTCCTCGGCGTTGGGCTTGAGCAGGTCGGGGGCACTGGCCGGGAGCCCGGCGGCGAGCGCCTCGAGCGGTGCCTCGCTGGTGTCGACCGCGATACGGGCGCTGGTTGAGTGCAGCGCGCTCACAACCTCCGCGTACCAGCCGGCCGGTGCCTCGGGCGGCAGCGATCCGGCGAGGACGACCCAGCCGGCGACCTCGGCCTCCTGGACGAGCCGGGTGGCGAGTGCGTCGAGCAGCGCGGGGGTTGCGGTGGTGCCGGGGCCGTTGAGCTTGGTGGTGGTGCCGTCCGGCTCGGTCACGGTGGTGTTGATCCGCGGCCGTCCGGCCGGTCCGACGGTGACCACGTCGAGGCCGGTGGCCCGCAGCTCGGTGATCATCGGGTCGAGGTCGGGGCACGGAACGACCGCGCGGGTCGGCACCCCCGCGGCGTACGCTGCGCCGGAGATGTTGACGCCCTTGCCGCCGGGCTGGGAGCTGGTCGCCGCGGCGCGCAGCACCTCCCCGCGGCGCAGCGGGCTGGTGAGCATCACGGTGTGGTCGATGCTCGGGTTGGCGGTCAGGGTCACGATCATGCGATCACGACCTCCAGGCCGCTCTCGCGCAGCTCGTCGGCGACGTCGTCGTCGATGTCGCTGTCGGTGACGAGCACGTCGATGTTGCCCAGCGCTGCGAAGCGAAGCGTGGTCTCGACGCCGATCTTGCTGGAGTCGGTCAGGCACACGACCCGGCGGGCGGCGTTGACCAGCGCGCGCTTGGTCGAGGCCTCCTCGTGGTCGGGGGTGGAGAGGCCGTGGGCCAGCGTGAGCCCGTTGGTCGCCACGAAGCAGACGTCGACCCGCAGCCGGCTCAGCGCGTCCACGGTCTCGGCGCCGACCGCGGCCTGGGTGGCCGGACGGACCCGTCCGGGCAGCAGGTGGAGCTCGATCTGGGCGCTGCCGGCGAGCATCGCCGCGACCGGGACGGCATGGGTCACGACCGTGAGCTGGTGGTCACGGGGGAGGGCGCGGGCGAACCTGCTGGTGGTCGTCCCGGCGTCGATGGCGATGGTCCCGCCGGCGGTGGGAAGGAGGTCGAGGGATGCCTGGGCGATGCGGTCCTTCTGTGCGGTGAAGGTCTGCTCCCGCTCGCCGAGCGCTGACTCGAGCACCGCCATGGTCTCCACCGGCACCGCGCCGCCGTGCACACGGCGGACCAGGCCGCGGCGCTCCAGGGTGGAGAGGTCTCGGCGGACGGTCTCGGTGGTGACGTCGAACCGCTCGGCGATGTCGGCCACGGATATCCGCCCGCACTCGGCGACGAGACGGGCCGTCGCGATCTGTCGCTCCTCGGCGTACATCGCGGCCTCCTTCAGAATCGGTGTGGTTTCGAGTGGATTTCGGGCTTGTGAATGCCCACATATGTTGTTTTATGCCCGAATGTGTTGACTAGTCAAGGGGTCAGGGCAGATATTTGTGGCCATGGTCACGTCTCACTCATCTGTCCTCTCCGGCACTCCGGTGGTCCCGGGGATCGTGCTGGCGCCTATCCACGTGGTGCGGACCGAGGTCGACCCACGTGCGTTGGCCGCCTTCGAACGGCGCGGCTTCGAGCATCCGGAGGACGCCCTCGCGGCCTACGAGAGCGCCGCCACCGCCGTCGCCGACGGCTACGCTCGCCGCGCCGAGGCCGCTTCGGGAGCCGCCGCCTCGGTGCTGAGCGCAAGCGCCGGCCTGGCCCGCGACAAGGGCCTGCGCGTCGCCGTGGAGAAGCACGTGCGTGCGGGGGAGGGCCTGGTCGCCTCCGTCGGGGCGGCGGTCGAGCAGTTCGCGACGCTGTTCAGCGGGATGGGCGGTCTGATGGCCGAGCGGGTCACCGACCTGCGTGACATCGAGCGCCGGGTCCTGGCCCACCTCGCCGGTGAGCCCGAGCCCGGTGTGGACGTGCCCGAGGGCACGAGCGTGCTGGTGGCCGCCGACCTGGCGCCCTCCGACACCGCCGCTCTCGACCCGGCCCGGGTGGTCGCCCTGGTCACCGAGCGAGGCGGCCCCACCAGCCACACCGCGATCATCGCCCGCCAGCTCGGCATCCCGTGCCTGGTCGGCGTGGCCGGCGCCACCGGCATCGCCCCGGGGACACTCGTTCTCGTCGACGGCCAGGCCGGCGTCGTCGACCTCGAGCCAGGACCAGACGCGGCCGCCCGCGCCGAGGCCGACCTCGCCCGCCGGCAGGCGGTCGCGGCCTGGACCGGGCCCGGACGCACCGCCGACGGTCACCCGGTGGCGCTCCTCGCCAACGTCGCCGACGGCTCCTCGGCGCAAGACGCGGCGGCCGGTCAGGTCGAAGGCGTGGGACTCTTCCGCACCGAGCTCTGCTTCCTCGACCGACGCGAGGAGCCCACCGTCGACGAGCAGGCCGACGTCTACACCGAGGTGCTCGCGCCCTTCGCCGGCCGCGGCCATGTGGTGGTTCGAACGCTCGACGCCGGCTCCGACAAGCCGATCGCCTTCGCGACCCACGAAGGTGAGGAGAACCCCGCCCTGGGCGTACGCGGCCTGCGGCTCGCCGCCGACAACCCCGGACTCCTGGAACGCCAGCTCGACGCCGTCGCGGTCGCCGCCGAGCGCACCGGCGCCGACACCTGGGTGATGGCGCCGATGGTCGCCACCGTCCAGGAGGCCGCCGACTTCGCCGGACTGGTCCGCGCCCGCGGCCTCAAGCCCGGAGTCATGGTCGAGGTGCCGGCTGCCGCGCTGATGGCCCACCGGATGCTGGAGGTCGTCGACTTCCTCTCCATCGGCACCAACGACCTGACCCAGTACGCCATGGCCGCCGACCGGCTGGCCACCGACCTGGCCCACCTGACCGATCCCTGGCAGTCGGCGGTGCTGCAGCTCATCGCGATCACCGCCGAGGCGGGACGTACAGCCGGGAAGCCTGTCGGGATCTGCGGCGAGGCCGCCGCCGATCCGCTGCTCGCGCCCGTGCTCGTGGGCCTTGGCATCACCTCGCTGTCGATGGCTCCCGCCGCCGTCGCCGCGGTCGGCGCCCGGCTCGGGTCGGTCAGCGCCGGGCTGTGCGAGGACGCCGCCGAGGCCGCGCTCGGCGCGCTGTCGCCGGTGCTGGGCCGCGAGGCGGTCGCGACCCTCCTGGGGTGATCGGGTCCCGTGCACACTGGGCCCATGCCCGCGCGCTACGTGTTCACCGAGACCTGGGAGCTCCCGTCGTCACCTGAGACGGTGCGCGACGTACTGCTCGACGTCGAGCACTACCCGCGATGGTGGCCGCAGGTGCGGGCGGTCGCGAGGCTCGGCGAGGACGACGCGCTGCTGGTGTGCCGCTCGGCGCTGCCCTACGACCTGGAGATCGTGCTGCACGCGGTGAGCCGCGACCTGCCCGCGCTGGAGGTCGGTCTCGGCGGCGACCTCGACGGGTTCGCCCGGTGGACGCTGGCGCAGGCGCCGGGCGGGAGTCGGATGGTGTTCGAGCAGGAGGTCGTCGTACGCGGCCTGCTCGGAATGGCCTCGGTCGCGCTGCGGCCGGTGCTGACCTGGAACCACCGGCAGATGATGCTCGGCTGCCGGCAGGGTCTGGCCGCCGCCGTCGCCCCTGCCTAGAGCGCGGAGCCCTTCTGGTACTCGGCCCAGGAGAGGTTCCAGTCGCCGAAGCCGTTGTCCCACTCCATCTTCCGGTCGGTGCCGGTGGTCTCGACGACGTCGCCGATGCGGGCCAGGCCGTAGAGCCAGGCGGCGTTGGCGGTGGAGAGACCCGTGCAGCCGTGGGACACGTTGGCATAGCCCTGGGAGCCGGTCGACCACGGCGCGGCGTGGATGAACTCGCCGGAGTTGCTGATCCGCATGGCGTACTCGACGTCGTCGAGGGAGTAGTAGTCGCTCGAGCTCTGGTCGGAGATGCCGATGGTCTCCGAGCGCATCTCCTTGACGCGGTGCTTCTCGGAGATGACCTTGATCCCGGAGCGTGTGGTGAAACCGGGCTTGCCGGTGGTGATCGGGATCGTACGCAGCAGCTTTCCGTTGCTGAAGACCTTCATCCGGTAGGTGCGGGCGTTGACCCTGAAGACGTGCGCGTCGCCGACCTTGTAGGTGGCGGTTCGGCTGTGCTGACCGTAGACGCCGGCGCCCGCGGAGGCGCCGTTGATGTCGAGGTCGACCTTGATGGTGGTGCCCGGCTTCCAGTAGTGCTGCGGGCGGTAGCGGGCCTCGGTGTCGGAGACCCAGTACCAGGAGCCGGTCTGCGCCGGGGTGGCGGTGACGTGCATGCGCTTCTCGAAGGAGGCGTGGTCCTTGACCGGGACGTCGAAGTAGACCGCGACCGGCATTCCGACGCCGACCTCGGACTTGTCGACGGGGACGATCGTGGCGAAGGTCTGCTGGGCCAGCGAGAGCGAGCGGGTGGTGAAGCTGCTGGTGACCTTCCCGGTCTCACCGGTGGCGGTGACCGTGTAGCGCAGCGCGGGGTCGAGGAGGTCGTTGGCGGTCCACGTCTTCTTGTCCTCCGACAGCGAGCCCGGGACCGTGCGTCCGTCGGGCCTGGCGACCTTCACACTGGTGAACTCGCCCGAGGTCGCGGTCACGGTGACCTGCTTGTCGACCGCGACGTCCTTGGCTCCGTCGGCGGGGAAGATCTTGGCGGTGAGTGGCTTCGCCGACGGGGACGCGCTCGGCTTGCCCTTCGCAGCCGATTCCGGGGTCTCAGGGACCTCCGCGCAACCGGAGAGCACCATCAGGGCCACCGAGGCCATCACGACAGGGAAGGAACGAACCCGCATGGGATAACTATGCGGTAGGCGGCAACCGAATTCCGGGCATGTCGGCGCGTGTGATGAAGGTTGTGGCCTTGTCGGTGGTGCCGCGTACGGTATCTGCCGATGAGTGACACTCGCGTGGAGGCGGCGTACGCCGGGGCTCTGGCCGCCTTCAGGAACCCGATGCTCGACCTCCTGCACGGCCGGTTCGCCCCGTTCGTGGTGGCGGTGCTCTCGGTGACCTTCACCTCCGAGCGGGCCGCGGTCCCGGTGGTGGACGCGCACGCCGAGATCGGCGACATGCTGGACCGGCTCCGGTCCACCGGCCACGCCGAGGGCGAGGGCGGAGAGGCGATGCTCCCCGTCGGCACCGCGCGAGACCTGTGCCGCCAGTGGGTGCGCGCCGGGTGGCTGCTGCGCCAGATCGAGGGCGAGGACGAGGTCTACCGGCTCTCCGCCCATGCGGTGGGTGCGTTGGAGATCGCCGGCCGGGCGAGCGGGTCACGGGCGCGGGTCTCCGAGTCGCGGGTTCGGACGCTGCTGGAGGCGGTCGAGCGGCTCGCCCAGGACGCGGACCCCGACGTGCTCACCCGGGTGGCCCGGCTGACCGAGGAGATCGCCGAGCGCCGCGCCGAGATCGCCCGTCTGGACCGCACCGGCGTGGTCGACACCGTCGACGACGACACCCTGCTGGAGCAGGCCGAGAACATCCTCCACCTGACCCGCGAGCTCCCGGCCGACTTCGCCCGCGTGGTCGAGTCGATCCGGGCGATGCAGCGCGACGTGGTGACCGATCTGCGCCAGGACGTACGCCCGGCCGGGGAGGTCCTGCGGGAGTACCTGCAGCGCGGCAAGGACGTGATGGCCTCGACGCCGGAGGGCAAGGCGTTCGCCGGTGCGCTGCGGATGATCGGCGACCCGCGCCGTCTCGACGACCTGGCCAGCAACCTGCGTACGGTCCTGCGGCACCGGTTCACGAAGGCGATGGGCCCGCCCGAGCGGGCCGAGCTCGCCGCGGTCGGGCGCCGGATCGAGGCCGGGGTCGCCGAGGTGCTGGCCGCCCAGCAGACCGCCTCCCACGTGATCACCACCCAGGTGCGTACGCACGACCCGGCCCGCGACCGGCAGGTCGACGACCTGCTGCGCGATGTGATGGTCGGCTTCCAGGCGTGGATGCCGACCTCGCGGCCGGCCGAGGCCATCGAGCCGCTGCGCCGGCTGCCCCTCGCCGACCTGGGCCACCTGCGCCAGTCGGTCAGCGAGCTGCGTCCGCCCGAGCCGCCTGCGCCGCTGGCCGACTGGCGCGACGTAGAGAGCGCGGTCGAGGACACCAAGGCCTGGGGCGGACCGGGCTACCGGGCGATCGAGGCCCACCTGGACGCCTATGTGGCGGCAGCCGAGGGGCCGGTCGACCTGGCCGAGGTGTTCGCGGCCGCCCCGGAGGAGATCAGGCGACCGGTCGACCTGCTCGGGCTGCTGGAGATCGCGCACCGTCGCGGGATCGCCGAGACGGGGGAGATCTCCACGATCGAGGCGGTCCGGGCCGACGGGGTCCGACGCAGGTTCGCGTTCGGCGGGGTGCGGCTCGGCACGATGATGGCGACTGAAGACGGCGACGGGGCCGCAGAAGGGGACGGGCGTTGAGCGAGACGGTGACACCGACCGAGGCTGACCCTCAGGTTGAGGTTGAGAGTCAGGAGGTGGCGTACGGCAGCGAGCCGGAGGGCTTCATCGAGCCCGTCTCGATGGAGGACGACCCGACCGAGCTCTTCGTCGGCGACCGCGGTGTGCTGGACGCCGACGTACGCCGGGTGCTGGTCCAGCTGCTGCGCCGCCGGTTCATCACCGCGGAGCGGAGCCCGCGCCAGTGGCGCACGCTGCTCGACCACCAGGCGGTGATCGAGTCGCGGCTCCACGACCTGTTCGTGCGGCTCGTGGTCGACCACGACCGCGGGATCGCCTACAAGCGGCAGGTGCGCTCGGAGGAGCTGGACGTCCCGGTGCTCCTCAAGGACGACGCCTACTCCCGCGCCGAGACGCTGGTGCTGGTCCATCTGCGCACCGTCTTCCAGCGTGAGCGTGGCGCGGGCCAGAGCTCCGCGCGGGTCGATGCCGACGAGCTGGAGCAGACCGTGCTCACCTACTTCGACGTCGCCAGCGGCGACGCCGCCCCGCGCCGCGAGATCCGTCGGGCCGTCGAGCGGCTCGCCCGGGAAGGGCTCCTCGAGGAGGAGTCGGAGGACCGCTACCGGATCACGCCGCTGGTCGAGATCGTGCTGAGCGTCGAGAAGCTCGCCGAGCTCAAGGAGTGGCTGAGGGAATCCGGTGGTCGAGCCGTGAGCGCGGACGAGGAGACCGAGCAGTGAACATGATCGACAGCCTCTTCGGCCTCATCCCGGAGCGCTCGACCGGGCGGCAGTGGGTCGCGAGCGAGCTGCAGCTGGTCAACTGGGGCGGCTACGACGGCGCCCACCGGGTGCGCTTCTCGCCGAGCGCGACGCTGCTGACCGGAGGCTCCGGGTCGGGCAAGTCGACGCTGATGGACGCCTACATCGCCCTGATCATGCCGCACACGACGCCCTTCAACGGCGCGTCCAACGGCGGTGTCGTGGGGCGACCCAGGGGTCAGGACCAGCGCAACATCCTCTCCTACGCACGCGGCAAGATCGACGAGGCGAAGACCGCCGAGGGCACCAAGATCCGGGTGCTGCGCGGCGACGGCCGCGACACCTGGTCGGCGATCGCGATGACGTGGGCGGACCAGACCGGTGCCCGCTTCACCGCGGTCCGGGCCTGGTACGTCCCCGCCTCCGCCAAGAACCTCGACGACGTGACCAAGCTCCGTGCCGTGGCAGAGGCGGGTTTCGACGTACGCGACCTGGAGCCGGTCGCCGCCCACCGGTTCACGCGCGCCGCGGTCGCCGAGGTCGGGCTGACCCCGATCGACACCGACCGTGACTTCACCGCCCGGATCCACTCGGCCCTCGGCATCGGTGCGGCCGGCGACGGCGAGAAGGCGGTCAACCTGCTCGGCCGGATCCAGGCGGGCCAGCAGATCACCACGGTCGACGACCTCTACAAGAAGATGGTGCTCGAGGAGCCCGAGAGCATCGCCACCGCGGACGGCGTCGTCGCCCACTTCGACGAGCTATCCGCCACCAGGGAGCGGATGGTCACCGCGCAGCAGCAGGTGCGCGCATTGACGCCGATCCGCGAGCTCCGCGTCGCCATCGAGGACGCCGCCTCCCGGCTGGAGGTCATCGACGGGATCGGTGCCTTCGGCGACGAGGCGACGCCCGCCGGGCTGTGGCGAGCGGGCAAGCGGGTCGACCTGCTCAGCGAGCTCGAGGCCGACCTGAGCTCGCGCCGGAGCGCCGCGGAGAAGACGGTGGCTGAGAAGCAGGCGCTGATCGACGCCGCCGAGTCCGAGCGTGACGGCCTCGCGGTCACGGTCGCCGCCTCCGGCGGTCGCCGTCTCGAGGAGGCCACTCGCGAGATCAGGTCGGCCGAGAGTCGGGCCGATCAGGTGCGCCGAGCCCGGGAGGCACTCGAGGGCGAGCTCGCCGTCCTCGGCGCTGCGGTGACGACCGCGGCCGAGTTCGAGGCGCTCCAGTCGACCGCGCAGCAGGCCTTGGTCGACGACGACGCCCGCACCACCGCGCTCAACGACTATGCCGCCGCACGGGCCGCCGAGGCCGAGGCGATCAAGGTGGTCGGCCGGCTCGAGACCGAGCTCGCCGATGCCGAGAAGACCAAGAACAACATCCCCGAGCCGCTGCGCGCGGCCCGTGCGGTGCTGGCCGAGGCGGCCGGGCTGAGCCCGGCGGAGATGCCGTTCGTGGGCGAGCTGGTCGAGGTCCGCACCGAGCACGAGGCCTGGCGCGAGGCGTTCAACCTGGCGCTGGGCGGTTTCGCGACCACCATGCTCGTCGACGCGGCCCATGTCGGCGCGTTCCGGGCGGCGATCGACTCGGTGCGGCAGCGCACGCGGATCCGCTACGAGGCGGTGCCCACCGGGACGAAGGACACCACGATCCTGGACGAGGGCACCCTTCCGGGTCGCCTCGACTACCGCCGCGGTGTGTTCACCGGCTGGCTCAAGAAGCGACTGGCCGAACGACACGGCTACGTCTGCGTGCAGACCCCCGCGCTGCTCGGCCAGCACCGGATGGCGCTGACCGTGACCGGGCAGGTCTCCCAGGGTTCGCGCGGCGCCCATGGCGGGCAGGGGGCCGGCAACGTGCTCGGCTTCACCAACACCCGTCGCGTCGCCGAGCTCACCGAGCTCCTCGAGACCGCCCGCCAGGACGCCGAGAAGGCGAGGACGGCGGTCGCGGAGGCCGAGCGGGCCATCAAGCAGCTCGACCTGCGGCGTACGTCCTTCAAGGCGGTCTCCGCCCTGACCTGGGACCAGATCGACGTCGCCGGAGCCACCGCCGAGCGGGACCGGTGGGCCGCGGTGATCGAGGAGGTCACCGCCGACAACCCGGAGATCGCCACGCTCCAGAAGCGGCTGAAGGAGGCACGGACCAAGGTCGACTCGCTGCGTGAGGGGATCGGCGCCGCCAAGAGCGCCTTCAAGGACCTCGACACACGCTGGAGCGACGTGGTCGAGCAGGTCGACCGAGCCAAGGACGCGCTGGAGGAGGCGGCGGCCTCCGGCACCGAGATCGCACCGGCCCAGGCCGACTATCTCGAGCAGCTCTTCAAGGTGTCCGGCGGTGAGGCGGCCGGCCGGCGTGAGGACGCGCTCGCCGAGCTCGACGCGGTCTTCGCCCGGGCAGGGGAGAGCCTCGACGCCGACCGCACCGGTGCCCAGGAGACGATCGGTGCGGCCCGCGCCCAGCTCCGCCAGACCTTCGAGGCCTTCCTCGAGCGCTGGCCCAACCCCAACCTCCACACCGACCCCGACGCCTCCTACGCCGACTTCGACCGGCTCCTCGACGAGCTGCAGACCAGCGGTCTGCACGAGCTCGAGGTCGAGTGGCGCGACTCCCTGCTCAACCTGTCGGGCAACGACCTGACCAACCTCGACTCGACCCTGGCTCGGGCGGTGCGCGAGATCCGCGACCGGATCGACCCGATCAACCAGATCCTCGCCGAGCTGCCGTTCAACGACGACGACCACCGGCTCCGGATCGACACCCAGGAGGGCCAGTCGGCGGTGCGCGGCCGCTTCCGCAAGGAGCTCCGCGCGGTGCGCGACCTCATCGGGAGGGCCTCGACCAACGAGATCCGCGAGCAGGCCTACACCCGGATGTCTCGCCTGATCGACCGTATGCGCCGCACCGCACCCGACTTCACCGACCTGATCGACGTCCGCAACCACGTCCGTGTCAGCGCCGAGAAGGTCACCGCCGACACCGGTGAGCACGTCGCCCTCTACGACCACATCGGCGAGAAGTCGGGCGGGGAGTCGCAGGAACTGGTGGCGTTCATCGTCGGTGCCGCCCTGCGCTACCAGCTCGGTGACGCCGGCGCGGAGCGTCCGCGCTACGCCCCCGTCTTCCTCGACGAGGCGCTGATCAAGGCCGACGCCCGCTTCACCGGCCGGGCCATCGGGGCCTGGCGGGGTCTCGGGTTCCAGCTCATCATCGGTGCGCCGAACGACAAGCACAGCGCCATCGAGCCGCACGTCGACGTGCAATACACGGTGCTCAAGGACGCCGAGGGCCACTCGTTCCCGAAGCTGGAGGTCGGCCTCGAGGAGGTTCCGGCCTCGTGATCGCTCGGCTGTTGAGTCCTGGCGAGGCGGGGGCGAAGCTCGCAGCTCAGGCGACCGGCGGCATCTCGGACTGACGGGAGTCCAGGCCGGGACGCTTGTCGGCCCACCTGCCGCGCGTGAAGTCCGGTACGCTGACCGGTCGCCCGCCGTTGTCGAGCGACTGGACGCTCAGCGGCACCGGCGAGCACCACACGGCGCCGTCGTAGACGTCGATGTCGGGCACCAGCCCTGCGCGCATCTGCTGGATCACCCGCCACTGCAGGATGTAGTCCATGCCGCCGTGGCCACCGGGGTTCGGCTGACTGCCGACGGTCTTCCACAGCCAGTGGTCGAACTCGTCGCGGTAGGAGGTGAAGTCGCGCCAGGAATGCCCGCTGTGGTCCGGCTCGAGGTAGACCCTTGCGCCCGCGGCGCCCACCGGCACGTAGTCCTCCATGATGCCCCGGCTGCCGGCCAGGCTGTTGATCCGGCTGTAGGGACGCGGTGAGGAGACGTCGTGCTCGGCACGGATCACCCGACCCTGCTGGGTGCTGATCATGCAGGTGATCAGGTCGCCGTTGATGTACTCCTCCTGCCAGGACGGGTGGTCGCGGGGCACGTGGCGCTCGCGGTAGTCGGCCAGCCCTCGCGGAGCGGTGGCCGTCGCCTGAAGGGTGAGCATCCGGTCGCCGCGGTTGATATCCATCGCCGCCGCGATCGGAGCCAGCCCGTGCATCGGATAGAAGCTGGCGATGCTCCGGGTGTGCCACTTCCGACGCCAGGCGTCGGTGTAGTAGGTGTCGCTGAAGAGCAGTTCGCGCAGGTCGTGCAGGTAGCCGCCGTGGCCGTTGGTGACGTCGCCGAAGACACCCTCGTGGGCCATCTTCAGCATCGCCAGCTCGTTGCGGCCGTAGCTGCAGTTCTCCATCAGCCAGAGGTGCCTGCGGGTCTGCTCGGAGGTGTCGACCAGGTCCCAGAGCTCGTCGAGCTCGGTCGCGATCGGCAGCTCCACGCCGACGTGCGCGCCGGCCAGGAGCGCGGCCTTGCCTTGTGCGTAGTGGAACTCCCACGGAGTGGCGATGTAGACCAGGTCCAGGTTCTCGCGGCTGAGCATCTCCTGGTACGACGACGAGCTGCCGCCGTACTCGGCCGGCCGCGGCTTGCCCGCTGCCGCTATCCGGTCAGCAGCGGTCTTGGCCCGCGGGGCGCGGATGTCGCAGACGGCGGCAACGGTGCAGCCCGGTACCGCGGCCCAGCCGCCGAGCATGCCCATGCCGCGGTTGCCGAGACCGATCACGCCGACCCGGACGGTGTCGACTGCTTCAAAGGGGACGCCGACCATCGACTTCTGGCCTGGTCTGCGGGCCGGCGCTGCGCTCGCGGGGCTGAGCACAGCGCCGCCGGCTACGACGGCGGTGGCGGCGATCGCGCCACCGAGGACGGTGCGGCGGCTGGGGTAGGACATGTCAAGCATTCGAGACCACTCCCTCAGATCGACCTGCGGACAGCTGGCAGCCCGCGGGGTTGCCGACCAATGTCCCGAGTGGGACGTCCTCTTGTCAAGGATGATCGAAATGTGGCCTAATCGATCATAAACGAGCACTAGGCTTAGTCGGTGATCTCTTAGGGCTGGATCGACAGGAACAGGAAGGACGCCATCAGGACCAGATGGACGAACCCTTGCAGCGCATAGACGCGGCCCTGGACGACGGTCAGGCCGGTGACGAAGACGGTGATGACCAGCAGCACGATCTGGGTCGGCTCGAGGCCGAGCACGAGCGGGCCGCTGAGCCAGATCATCGCGACGGCGATCGTGGGGATGGTGAGGCCGATCGAGGCCATCGCGGAGCCGTAGGCGAGGTTGAGGCTGGTCTGGACCCGGTCGCGGGAGGCGTTGCGGACCGCCGCGATCGACTCCGGGGCCAGGACGAGGAGGGCGATCACCACGCCGACGACGGCGTAGGGAAAGCCGAGGGTCTTCACGGTGTTCTCGATCGTGGGGGAGAGCACCTTCGCCAGGCCGACCACCGAGACGAGCGAGACCAGCAGGAGAGCCAGGCTGAGCCCCGCCTCGCCCGCCGAGGGCGGGTCGGCGTGGCCGTCCTCGTCGAGGTCGACGAGCCCGGTCATCCGGCCGTGCTCGTCGCTGGTGACGGGCAGGAAGAAGTCGCGGTGGCGAACGGTCTGGGTGAAGAGGAAAGCGACGTAGAGCGCCAGCGAGGCGATGGCGGCGAACGCCAGCTGTGAGGGGGAGTACTGCGGGCCCTGCGCGGACGTCGTGAACCTGGGCAGCACGAGGGTGAGCCCGGCCAGGGCGATGACGGTGGCGACCGCCGAGCCGGTGCCGGCAGCGTTGAAGCTGACCAGGCCGTGCTTGAGGGCACCCACCATGAGCGAGAGCCCGACGATGCCGTTGAGGGTGATCATCACCGCGGCGAAGACGGTGTCACGCGCGTAGGTGCTGGTGTTGTCGCCGCCGCTGGTCATCAGCATCACGATCAGGCCGACCTCGATCACGGTCACCGCGATCGCCAGGATCAGCGACCCGAACGGCTCGCCGACCCGGTGCGCGACGACCTCGGCGTGGTGGACCGAGCTCAGCACCGCGCCGATCAGCACCGCCGCCACCACGGCGAGGATCGACCAGTGGTCGTGTCGCAGCCATGCGAACACCAGTACGACCACGGCGAGGATCGGCACGACCACTGACCATTGCAGGCGGCCCCGGACCGCTGGCGCACTCATGGGGTGACCGTAGCCTGAGGGCGTGCACTCGACCTACACCCCACCAGCCGTGTTCAAGTCCCGTCCCGACCTGCTGGGGAGGTTCGGCATGGTCGGCTCGACGCACTGGCTGGCCAGCGGTGCGGCGCAGGCGGTGCTCGAGCGCGGTGGCAACGCCTTCGACGCGGTGGTGGCAGGCGGGTTCGTGCTGCACGTGGTCGAACCCCACCTCAACGGCCCGGGCGGCGACCTGGTCGGGATCTTCGCGCCGGCCGGCGGTGAGGCGACGGTGCTGATGGGCCAGGGGCCCGCACCGGCCGGTGCTTCCGCGGAGCACATGCGCGCCGAGGGCCTCGAGCTGGTACCGGGCTCGGGTGCGCTGGCCGCCGCCGTGCCTGGGGCCGTCGAGGCCTGGCTGATGCTGTTGCGCGACCATGGCACCTGGGAGCTGGGCGAGGTCCTCGCCTACGCCATCGACTACGCCCGCAACGGCCACCCGATCCTGGGGCGCGCGGTTGCCACGATCGCCACCGTGGCCGACCTTTTCCGCGACCACTGGCCCACCTCGGCCGCCCACTGGCTCGTCGACGGTCAGCCCCCGAAGCCGGACACGATGGTCCGCAACGAGGCCTACGCCGCCCTGCTCGACCGCCTCGTCGCCGCAGGCGAGGGCGCCGCGACCCGCGAGGAGCGTATCGACGCGGCTCGCGCTGCCTGGGGGAGCGGGTTCGTCGCGGAGGCGATCGAACGGTTCGTACGCACCCCGCACCGCCACTCCTCCGGAACCGATCATTCCGGGGTGATCACGGCCGCTGACATGGCGGGGTTCTCGGCTGCGTACGAGAAGCCGGTGACGACCGAGTTCCGCAGTCACACGATCGCGAAGGCGGGGCCGTGGACGCAGGGACCGGTGCTCCTGCAGACGCTCAACCTGCTCGAGCCGCTCGACGACGCGCTGCTCGACCCGAGCAACCCGGCCGGCGCGCACACCATCCTGGAGGCGACCAAGCTCGCCTTCGCCGACCGGGACGCCCACTACGGCGACGGCGCCGACCCGGAGGTGATCGCGACGCTCCTCTCCAAGGAGTA
The DNA here is from genome assembly GCF_042798275.1 of Nocardioides sp. NPDC057767. Lineage (NCBI taxonomy): Bacteria > Bacillati > Actinomycetota > Actinomycetes > Propionibacteriales > Nocardioidaceae > Nocardioides > Nocardioides sp. NPDC057767. The sequence continues at coordinate 101,928 of NZ_JBHVKJ010000007.1, forward strand.
CGCAGCCGCCCGCCGTCCCCTGATCACCGATGTCGCCTCGGCCGAGGTCAGGCCCGGGCTGGGCGCGACGGCCTTCCCGCCGCTGCGCGAGACCTACGATCCCGCCGCCGCCGCGTCCGGGGTGGGGGAGCCGACGGTCTCGCGGGCGGGAGAGACCCGTGGCGACACGTGCCACATCGATGTCGCCGACCGCTGGGGCAACATGATCGCCGTGACCCCCTCGGGCGGGTGGCTGCAGTCCTCGCCCACGATCCCCGAGCTCGGTTTCTGTCTCGGCACCCGGCTGCAGATGACCTGGCTCGAGCCGGGGCTGCCCTCGACGCTGACCCCCGGTCGCCGACCGCGCACCACGCTCACCCCGACCCTCGTCCTCCGGGAGGGGCGGGCTGTCGCCGCCGTCGGTTCGCCGGGTGGTGACCAGCAGGACCAGTGGCAGCTGCTCTATCTGCTGCGCACTCTCGTCGGGGGCTACTCGCCTCAGCAGGCCATCGACGCGCCCGCGCTCCACTCGACCTCTTTCCCGGGGTCCTTCTGGCCGCGCACGTGGGTTCCCGCTGGCGCGGTGCTCGAGGATCGGCTCGGTGTCGAGGTCATCGAGGGCTTGCGATCTCGGGGCCACAAGGTTGAGCTCAGCGGCGACTGGTCTCTCGGGCGGCTCTCCGCGGTCACTCGTGATCCTGGCACCGGCACGCTTTCTGCTGCTGCTAACCCTCGGGGCGCGCAGGGGTACGCGGTCGGGCGGTAGGTTGCTTCCTGCTGGTCGAGCTTGTCGAGACCACCCGTGAGGAAACCTCGCTTAGGTACTGTTTCTTTCGTTTCAGGGTTCGCCGCCGACCCTTGCTTTGAGTGTTTCTCGATCGCGCGCCGCGTCAAGGACGCCCTGCGGGCGCCGGCTTCGCCGGTGGCCTTCGGCCATCCTTGACCCGGCACCCGATCGAGAAAGATTTCGCCTATATCGGGGCGGCGGCGAGGGTGTGGCGCAGCACTCACGTGACTTGTTCGCTGACTGCTTAACTGGCTTCTGAACAGCAAAAACAGGTAGCGTGATGGTGTTCGAACGCATATAATAATCACTATGTACGAGGCCATCGACCGTCTTCTCGACGGGCCACCTCCAGGTGCGTCCGAGGGTGAGCTGGTCGACTGGATAGCTCGCCTCGAAACGGTCAAGTGCCGCGCCGGAGCGGTGCAAGCGGAGGCTTCGGTACGTCTCGAGGAAGCCGCCCGGGCACGGCAATCAGCCGCGGGGGTTCCTGCCCGCAAGCTGGGCGAAGGGGTCGCCTCCCAGGTCGCGCTGGCTCGGCGGGTCGCCCCGGCCAAGGGTGCGAAGCTGCTGGGACTGGCGAAGGTCCTGATCGCGGAAATGCCGCACACCTTCGCGTTGATGAAAGCCGGCCTGTTCTCCCAATGGCAGGCCACCATCCTGGCCCGCGAAACCGCCTGCTTGTCCCTGGAAGACCGTCGGGTCATCGACCACGAGCTCTGCGCCACCGGGTCGGACGGGCAGTCGGTGAAGGCGGTGTCGATGGGACTGCGGCAGCTCGAGAACGCCGCCAAGAAGCTTGCGATCGCCCTCGACCAAGCCTCGGTCGTCGAGCGCGCCGCCAACGCCGCCAAAGACCGGCGCGTCAGCTTCCGGCCGGCGCCCGACACGATGATCTGGCTCGGCGCCCTGCTCCCGGTCAAGGACGGCGTTGCGGTCTTCGCTGCCTTGGATCAGGCCGCCAATGCCGCCCGCGCCGCCGGGGATGAGCGGAGCCGGGGTCAGGTCATGGCCGACACCCTCGTCGACCGCGTCACCGGCCGCGAGACCGGGGCTAAGCCGCGTATCGAGGTCAAGATCGTCATGACCGCCGACGCGCTCGCACATGACGCCGACCAGCCTGCGCTGGTCGAGGGCTACGGACCCGTCCCCGCCACCTGGGCCCGCGAGGCCATGGCCGACGCCGAGGTGTTCGTCCGCCGCCTCTTCACCGACCCCGCCGGCCACCTCGTCGCGATGGAATCACGCTCCCGCAAGGCCCCCGACGGACTGGCCGAGTTCATCGTGACTCGCGACGGTGGGATCTGCAGGACCAACGGGTGTGATGCCCCGATCCGCAACATCGACCACATCCAACGCCACACCGACGGCGGCCAAACCAACGCCGAGAACCTCCAAGGGCTCTGCGAGCGCTGCAATCAAGCGAAAGAAGCCCTCGGCTGGCAGGCCAGACCAGGACCCGACGGCAGCATCACCACCATCACACCCACGGGCCACACCTACACGAGCCCGCCACCCGACACCTGGGGCCAAGACCCACCACCCCTGTCCCGGGCAGAGTTCACGCTGCGCAACGTACTGCTCGAACACACCCTCGCCGCCTGACACTCCAGGCAGGCTCGAGGCCCTCGAGAACTTTCTTCGGATCAGTGCTTGACCCTGACGCTACGTCAGGCCTGCACGCTTCTTCCACGGCCCCAAACCGAGGCCACAGAACAGGCACCGAAACGAAGGAGCACCACCATGAACAACATCCTCACCCGCCTCATCGGCGACAAGAAGGACTGGAAGCGCATGGAAGCCCGCGCCGCAGAGCTCCCCGCCGACTACCGCACCGTGTATGCCGAGATGAAGAACTACATGTGGCGCTTCACCACCGGCGACGGCATGGACATCGTCGAGATCCTGCGCGACATCCTCGACCTCTTCGAGACCGAAGCCGCCGCCGGCCGCAGCGTCGTCGAGGTCACCGGGCCCGACCTGGCCGCGTTCTGCGACGCCAGGCTGCCCGAGCAGCAGGACGACTACCGCGCCAAGCTGCGCGCGAACCTCAACAAGGTCGCCGACAAGCTCGCCTGATGTCCGAAAACGTAAGAGCCCCGCTGGCGTCTCGGGTCACCAGCGGGGCAAGAACAATGTTGCCGCATCACCAAAGAGGTTGTCACCCCTTTTCGAGAAATTCTGCAGAATTTTGCATTGCAGAGTTCTGCGGCTCGTCAGGAGCTGCTCAGATGACCGCCCCGACGTCCTTGGCGACGATGTTGTCCATGGCGCGCTCGGCGACGGCGGCGATGGTCATGGATGGGTTGCAGGCGCCGGTGGTGCCGGGGATGAGCGCTCCGTCCAGGACGTAGAGGCCGTCCTGGCCCTGGACGCGGCCGTCGAGGTCGCACACGGTGCCCATGTTGGCGCCGCCGAGGGGGTGCCAGGTGCTGTTGACGATGGCGTTGGTGTCGATGAGGGCCCCGAGCCCGCCGCTGATGCGGGACACGCGCTCGTGGATGGCGCGATAGCTCGCCGCGTCGCCGCCGACGGGGAAGCGCAGGGTCACCGAGTCGGTCAGCGAGCTGTAGCGGAAGCTGCCACGGTCGGCGCTGACCCCGAAGCCGACCAGCATCGTGGCGCCCAAGTCGAGGCCGAGGGGGAGTGGGGGCACCGATGCCTGGATGACGGTGTTGGCCGTCTTCGGGTCGGTCCAGTCCTGGCTCTGGTAGACGACGGGCCCGCCCTGAGTGCCGGTGAGGTTCTCGTCGAAGGGGCGCCACATGTAGATCCGGTCGCCGTTGGTGCCCCAGCCCTGACCGAGCTGCTCGGGGAGGTCGGGGATGGCGTCGGTGGCCGCGGCGCGGACCAGGAGCTTGCTGGTGTTGAGCGAGCCGGCCGCCATCACCAGCGCCCGGGTGGTCAGGATCTTCTGTTCGACCACGTCTCCGGCGTCGTCGGTGCGGTCGACGTGGACCTCCCAGCGACCGTCAGCGGCTCGGGCGACCGACGTCACGTTGTGCCGGGTTGCCACCTGCACGAGTCCGGTGGCCTCGGCCTGCCGGATGTAGGTGACGTCGACGGAGTGCTTGCCGCCGTTGTTGACTCCGAGCGCGCAGTCGCCGTTGGTGTAGGACGGCGCCATCTCGCCACGCAGCTCCGCGAGCGCGTAGGACCAGTCGATGGGCATCGGGATCTTCTGCAGGTCGTAGCCCGCGGCCCGGACGCGCGCGCCGAACGTACGCGAGACCCGGTAGTTGTCCGAGGCGATCAGCTCGTCGGGCGCGGTCGCGGCGCCGAGCATCCGGGCCACGCGCGGATAGTGGACCCGGTCCATGAGCTCGTAGTCGAGCTCGTTCGGGAACCAGGTGTCGAAGACCTCCGCGGAGGGCTGCAGCGTCATGCCCTGGTAGACCAGCGATCCGCCACCGACGCCGGCCGCACACATGGCGAGCATGTTCTGGCCGAGGACGGGCTCGAGCAGGCCGACGTACGGTCCGAAGTTCAGCGGCGTGCCGAGCAGCTTCTGCAGGGGCTTGAGCGCCTCGGGCGTGGTGGTGTGGAACAGGACCCGCTTGTCGAGCGAGCGCACCGTCGGGAAGGTCTGCGCGTCCGGTCCGGTCGGCCAGCGGCGACCGCGCTCGAGCACGGTGACCGGTACGCCCGCCTCGGCCAGCCGCAGGGCGGCCACGCCGCCGCCGAAACCGGACCCGATGACGACCGCGCGGTGCTCCTCCCGGGCCAGCCGTACGCGGCGGGGCGAGGAGGCGGCGGCCGGACCGGCGAGCAGTCCGCTCGCAGCGGCGCCGGCCGCACCGGCGGCCCCGGCGAGGAACGTACGTCTGGTGGCAGACGTGGGCAACGAGGACTTGGTCAAGGGGACTCCCTCGGCTCGTGAATCTTCGGTTGTTGCCGCGTAAGAGTTGACGAACGGGCGAAGTGTGTCAAGGCTCACGGCGCCGTTCTGGACAACTGTGTCCGTTACGCGACACCTCGCCGGGCGGGCGGCGCAGCAACGCAGGCTGCGCAACCACAGCCATGTAGGCTGACGGCACTTCCAACAGCTAAGGACGATCTGAACCCCGATGGACGGACCGCAACCCGGCCAATATCCATGCCCGCCGTCTGATTCGAGGCTGTACCGAGCGAGGTGGGCTCGATGACCGAGGTCCTCTTCATCCTCTTGGCGCTGCTGCTGGTCGCCGCCTGCGGCGTGTTCGTCGCGGCCGAGTTCTCCTTGGTCACCGTCGACCACTCCCAGGTGGAGATGGCCGCCGAGCAGGGTGACAAGCGCGCCCAAGGCGTGCTGCGCGCGATGAAGGAGCTCTCCAGCAACCTCTCCGGCGCGCAGGTCGGCATCACCGTGACCAACCTCGGCATCGGCTGGATGTCGGAGCCGGCGATCGCCGAGCTGATCGACGCGCCGCTGCTCGCCACCGGACTTCCGGAGGGTGCGGTGACGCCGATCGCGCTGACCGTCGCGCTGATCCTCTCCACCATCGTGACGATGCTCTTCGGCGAGCTGGTCCCCAAGAACCTCGCGCTGGCCCTGCCGCTGCAGACCGCCCGCGCCACCCAGGGGCCGATGCGGGCCTTCACCCGGATCATGCGCGGCCCGATCAAGGTGCTCAACGGCACCGCCAACGCCATCGTCCGCCGCCTGGGGATGGAGCCGCAGGAGGAGCTGCGCTCCGCGCGCAGCTCGGCCGAGCTCTCCTCGCTGATCCAGCGCAGCGCCCACGAGGGCACCCTCGATGCCGACACGGCCGAGCTGATGGAGCGCTCGGTCGAGTTCGGCACCCGCACCGCGGGCGAGATCATGACCCCGCGCGTACGTGTGCACAGCCTCGACCACAACGACCGCGCCGAGACGCTGATCGAGCTGACCCGGCGTACGGGCAACTCCCGCTTCCCGGTGCTCGACGACAACGAGGCCGTGGTCGGCACCGTGCACGTCAAGGCCGCGGTGGCGCTGCCGGTGCACGAGCGGCCAACGGCCAAGGTCAAGCACCTGATGGTGCCGCCGGTCGTCGTGCCCGACTCGCTGCGGCTGGATCCGCTGATGGCGCTGCTGCGCGCGGAGGGGTTCCAGCTGGCGGTGGTGCTCGACGAGTACGGAGACCAGGCCGGCATCGTCACCCTCGAGGACGTGATCGAGGAGATCGTGGGCGATATCGCAGACGAGCACGACCCGCTCAGCGCCCGGGCCAGGCTGCGCCGTGACGGCGGCTGGTCGCTGTCGGGCCTGCTGCGCCCCGACGAGGTCGAGGACATCACGGGTGTCGCCCTGCCCGAGGGGGAGGACTACGACACCGTCGCCGGCCTGATGCTGAGCCTGCTGGGCCGCATCCCCGAGCGGGGTGCGACCGCCGAGCTGACCGTGCCCGGCAGCCCGCCGCCCGACTCCGATGACGACGACGTCTACGCGCGGTACGTGAAGCTGACCGTGGAGGTCATGGACGGGCGTAGGATCGACCGGATCTCGATGCAGGTGATCGGCTGATGTCGACGACGATGGGACTGCTGCTCGGCCTGGTGCTGCTGCTCGCCAACGGCTTCTTCGTGGGCTCGGAGTTCGCCCTGGTCTCGGCCCGGCGCAGCCAGATCGAGCCGGCCGCGCAGGCGGGGTCGCAGATGGCCCGGATCACCCTGCGGGCGATGGAGAACATCAGCCTGATGATGGCCGGCGCCCAGCTGGGCATCACCGTCTGCTCGGTGCTCCTGCTGGCGATCACCGAGCCGGCGCTCGCGCACCTGCTCGAGCCCGGCTTCGACCTGATCGGCCTGCCCGAGGCGTTCCACCACCCGGTCGCGTTCGTGATCGCGATGCTCGTGGTCACCTACCTGCACGTGGTGGTCGGCGAGATGGTGCCGAAGAACATCGCTCTGGCCGGCCCGGACAGGGCCGCCCTGGTGCTCGGCCCGGCCATCTACGCGGTCGTCTACGTGCTGCGGCCGATCATCGTGGCGTTCAACTACGTCGCCAACCTCTGCGTCCGGGCGCTCGGCATCGAGCCCAAGGACGAGGTGAGCTCCGCGTTCACCCGCGCGGAGGTGGCCGCCATGGTCGAGGAGTCGCGCGGCGAGGGCCTCCTCGAGGAGGACGAATACGGCCGCCTGACCGGTGCGCTCGGCTTCACCGAGAAGACGGTCGCCAAGGTCACCATCCCGATCGACGACTGGACGATCGTGCCGCGGGGCGCCTCCGGCGCCGACATCGAGGGAGTCTGTGCCTCGACCGGCTACAGCCGCTTCCCGGTTGCCGACGGGGGCGGCGACCTGGTCGGCTACCTGCACATCAAGGACGTGCTGGAGCCCGACGAGCAACGCCGCCGGCAGCCGGTCCAGAACAAGTGGATCCGCCCGTTCGCGACGGTCACACCCGACGACGCGCTCCACGAGACGCTCGAGACGCTGCAGCGCCGCGGCGCCCACATGGCCCGGGTCGTACGCGAGGACGGCAGCACGATCGGACTGGCGACGTTGGAGGATGTCATCGAGGAGCTCGTCGGCGAGATCCGCGATGCCGCCCATGCCGATGACTCCACCCCCACCGAGTAAGCACTAGGGTTTGTCCGTGCCGCGTCTGGTGACAGAGGAGAGCCCGCAGATGCCCAACCGTCGATCCGGTGATCCCCGCCTGCAACATGGCCGGGGCTCGCGGCGACCGCTGGGCCCGGCCGACCGCAACCAGCCCGTGCTCGGCAAGCTGCTCAGCATCCTGCGGCTGATCTACGCCCCGGTGGTGCTGTGGGCTGTGATGATCGCCGAGGACGACACGATCGCGCTGGCCGCCTTCTGCCTCGCTGTGGTCACCGATCTGCTCGACAGCTGGCTGAACCGCAAGCAGCTCGGTGGCCGCCGCGCGGGCGAGCTCCTCGACGTGGTCGCCAGCACCGTCTTCGTCCTGGCCGCGACGCTCGCGCTGTGGCAGATCGACGTGATCCCGTGGCCGATCGCGCTGCTGGTGCCGCTGCGGCTCGTGGGCCTGCTCGCGATGATCCCGGCGCTGCGCAGCCGCGGGGTGCGTACGCTGCCGGTCCATCTCCTCGGCAAGGTGGCCGCCTTCTGCCTGCTGGCCTCCTTCCCGCTGCTCTACCTGAGCCATGACATCCCCGAGAAGCTCGATCTCGGCCTGGAGCCGAGCCTGCCGATCCAGGTCGCGCAGGCGTTCGGCTGGGCGTTCGCACTGTGGGGGATCCTGCTGCTGTGGTGGAGCCTGGTCCTCTACGCCCAGGAGCTGCGCCGCCTGATGGCCACCACGCCGCCGCTGGAGAAGGGCGGGTCGACCCGTGCCTGACCAGATCCCCGGCTCCGAGGACCTGCGCGCCTACGTCACCAAGCCGCTGCTGGACCGCATCACCGACCAGTCGATCGACTCCGACTACATGGCCGCTGCGGCCCGGCGCGAGCCCTCCGAGGAGGCGCCGACCCGGCGACGCCGACCGGGCGTGTGGGCGATGGTGGTCGTCGGGCTGTTCGCGCTGCTCGCCACCACCGCGGCGGTGCAGACCTCCCGCAACGAGGACGTCCGCCAGACCAGCAGGCAGGTCCTGGTCGACCGCATCGAGCAGCGCCAGGACCGGATCGCCGACCTGCACCGCCAGATCTCCGCGCTCCGCGAGGACAACCAGCGAAGCGACGGGTCGCTGAACTCGCTCGGCCTGCGGGCCAAGTCCGCCTCCTCGACCGCTGCCAAGACCGCGGAGGCGACCGGGTTCGCGCCGGTGACCGGTTCGGGGATCAGGATCACGATCGACAACGCCGCCGACGGCAACGAGGGCGGCACCGTCCGCGACTACGATCTCGCCGTGATCGTCAACGGGCTGTGGGAGGCCGGCGCCAGCGCCGTATCCGTCGACGGCCAGCGGGTCACCGCGCGCAGCGGCGTGATCACTTCCGGTGCGACGCTCCGGATGAACGACGTCTCCCTCTCGCCGCCCTATGAGGTGTCGGCGATCGGCGATACGCGTACGCTGGCCGCACGCTTTGCCGAGACGGTCTCCGGCGCGATGATCCACACCACGACGCAGGACTACGGGATGCCCTACGAGGTCGAGAACATCGACCGGCTGACCCTCCCCGCGGCGCCGGCCGATCTGCTGGAGCTGACCCATCTCGGGGCGGAGTCCAAGGGGTCCAAGGACTCGAAGCCCACCGACAACACCGACGAAGACACTGAACAGAACAGCGAAGGGGACCGCGAAGAATGATCGCCGTCATCGGCCTAGTGATCGGCATCGTGCTGGGACTGTTCTTCCAGCCCGAGGTGCCCGTCGGTCTGGCGCCCTATCTCCCGATCGCCGTCGTCGCCGCGCTGGACGCCGTCTTCGGTGCGCTGCGCGCGTTCATGGACGGCATCTTCGACGACAAGGTCTTCGTCGTCTCGTTCATCAGCAACGTCGTCATCGCCGCGGGCATCGTCTACCTCGGTGACCGCCTGGGCGTCGGCGGCCAGCTGTCCACGGGCGTCATCGTCGTCCTGGGTATCCGCATCTTCACCAACGTCGCAGCCATCCGGAGGCACATCTTCCATGCCTGACCGGAAGAGGAGGCCGACGGTGAAGCGGACCGCGGCCAAGCGGACCCCCGCGAAGAAGGCACCGGCGAAGAAGCCCGCCACCCCGGCGGAGGAGACCGTCACCGAGGACGTCACCACGCCCGAGGCCTCAGACGTTGGTACGCAGTCTGCTGAGCAGGAGCCCACGGAGTCTGTCGAGACGACCGACGCCTCGGACGTCGAGGAGCCGTCGGAGACGGAAGTGACTGAGGAGAAGGCCGAGGAGGGTCGGGAGACCGGGGCCGACGAGGCCGGCGACGAGCCTGAGCAGCCGGTCGCCGAGGAGGGTTCCGAGAAGGAGCCCGAGGAGTCGGACGACGTCGAGCCTGTCGAGCCCGTCGACTTCGTGGAGCCTGACGAGCCTGTCTCGTCGACGGTTGCGGAGGATCCGGCGGCCGAGGACGTCGAGGATGCCGACGACGCCGACGAGGTGGACGCGGCCGACGCCGCGGAGCCCGACGAGGTCGAGGGCGCGACGGGCGAGGAGCAGGCCGAGGAGAACGCCGAGGTCGCCGAGGCCGAGGAGCTGCCGACGACCCAGAAGGCCGATGAGCCTGATGAGTCCGACGAGCCGGAGGAGGAGCCTGAGGAGGAGCCGGCGCCGCTGGTCGGCCGGGCACGCCTCTTCGACGCGCTGACCCACTTCCGGCGCGGCCAGGTGGCCGTGGCGGTCCTGCTCTGCGTACTCGGCTATGCCGCCGTGGTGCAGGTTCAGACGAACACCGAGGACTCGACCTACGCCGGTCTGCGCGAGCAGGAGCTGATCGACATCCTCTCCGGTCTGGCCGGCACGACGCAGAAGGCGCAGGAGCAGATCGAGGAGCTCGAGGCGACCCGCGACGAGCTCGAGGACCAGACCCTCCAGCAGCAGACCGCGCTGCAGCGGGCCGAGGAGCAGGTCGACACGCTTCGGGTCATCGCCGGGACGGTGCCGGTCAGCGGGCCCGGGATCACGATCGAGATCGACCCCGGCGCCGACCCGCTGCGGCTGACCGCCCTCCTCGACCTGATCGAGGAGCTGCGCACCAGCGGTGCCGAGGCGATGGAGATCGAGGGCGCCGACGGAGAGGCCGTACGCCTGGTCGCCTCGTCCTCGATCGAGGTCAGCCAGCCCGGTGCCGGCCTCAACGTCAGCGGCGAGCTGATCAGCCCTCCCTACCGCCTCAAGGTGATCGGTCCGCCCGACACGCTGGCCGGTGCGATCGACTTCTACCAGGGCCCGCAGGACCAGCTCGAGGAGCAGGGCGCGGAGGTAGAGGTCGAGTCGGAGGAGAAGATCGACATCGAGTCGATTCACACCGTGTCCCGCTGACCGTTTCGACGGTGGGGCGCAGTAGGGTTTCGTCAACCGGCTCGCGGGACGATCTTCCGTAGCCAGACCAGTACGCCTGATGAGGAGATGCCCGTGTATCCCGAGGACCTGAAGTACACCAGCGAGCACGAGTGGCTGCGCAACCCTGGCGAGACCGAGGGCTCCGTACGGATCGGGATCACCAACTACGCCCAGGACGCTCTCGGCGACATCGTCTACGTCTCGATGCCTGCGGTCGGTGACACGATCAAGGCCGGCGAGAGCTGCGGCGAGCTGGAGTCGACCAAGTCGGTCAGCGACATCTACGCGCCCATCTCGGGCGAGGTCGTCGCGGTCAACGGGTCGCTCGACGCGACCCCCGAGCTGGTCAACGACGACCCCTACGGCGGCGGCTGGCTCTTCGAGGTCACCCCGGCCGATCCTGCCGAGCTGGAGAGCCTCCTCGACGCCGCGGCGTACGAGGCGTCACTCGACGCGTAACCATCCGAATACCTGGGCCGACCTGATAGGTTGCGGATACATCCCTCAATGTGAACTTGAGGGTGTGTGCCCGGCCCTCGATGAACCTGGAGCTACAAAATGTCCGTGTGCCCCGCTTGCGGCAGCCAGAACCCTGACGAAGCGCGGTTCTGCTCGCAGTGTGGCGTAAGCCTGACCGGGACCGACCAGACCTCGACGATTCAGCTCGGGGCTGACGCCGACACGTCCGACCGGGTGCTCAGCCCGATCGAGGCGGCCACCGTCGAGGCGCTGCCGCGGGGCAACGGAATGCTCGTCGTGCAGCGCGGTCCCGGTGCCGGAAGCCGTTTCCTGCTCGACCAGGACACCGTCGTCGCGGGTCGTCACCCGGACAGCGACATCTTCCTCGACGACGTCACCGTGTCGCGTCGCCACGCAGAGTTCAAGCGCACCGGCGACACCTTCGAGGTCTCCGATGTCGGTAGCCTCAACGGCACCTACGTCAACCGCGACCGCATCGAGAACCTCGTCCTCAAGGACGGCGACGAGGTCCAGGTCGGGAAGTTCCGGCTCGTCTTCTACGCCGGGCACGAAGGGGCGTAGCCGATGGCCGCCGCCGCGATGCCTGACCCTCAACGGCCGGCTAGCGACTCGGGGGAGCGGCTCAACATCGGGCAGGTCCTGGACCAGCTGCGTCCAGACTTTCCCACGGTCACGATCCCGAAGATCCGGTTTCTCGAGGACAAGGGACTGATCAAGCCGGAGCGCACTCCCGCGGGTTACCGCAAGTTCTCCCGCCGCGACGTCGAGCGGCTGCGCTACATCCTGCGGATGCAGCGCGACCACTACCTGCCGCTCAAGGTCATCGGTGAGCACCTCGACGCGATCGACCGCGGCCTCGAGCCGCCGGCGATCGAGCCGACCGTGCCCACCGTCCCGACGGTCGCCCTCGCGCCCGACGGCGCGCCCGGGGCGGAGTCGTTCCGGCGCACCGACCACATGCGGATCTCGCGACGCGAGCTCCTCAAGATCGCCGAGGTCGACGACCCGCTGCTGACCGAGCTGGAGAAGATGGCGCTGGTGGTGCCGCTGCGAAGCGGTCACTACGACACCGACGCCCTGGCGATCGCGCGCACGGCCAAGGAACTGGCCGAGTTCGGCATCGAGCCCCGTCACCTGCGTGGCATGAAGGCTGCGGCCGACCGCGAGGTCGGTCTGATCGAGCAGATCGTCGCTCCGCTCCGTCGCCCCGGCCGTGCCGAGGCCGAGGGCAAGGCTCAGGAGATCGGTAGCGAGATCGCCTCCCTGGCCGTCCGGCTGCACGCCACCTTGGTGAAGTCGGGGCTGAACAGGGGCTGAGAGCCCCGAACCCTGCGCGACGCGGAGCGTCGCCATGAACGCGGTAGGGTTGTTGTATGCGTGAGGTCGATGTGCTCGGAGTCCGAGTCGAGATGCCCTCCAACCAGCCGATCGTGCTGCTGCGCGAGGTGGCCGGTGAGCGATATCTGCCCATCTGGATCGGCGCGGTGGAGGCGACCGCGATCGCCTTCGCCCAGCAGGGCGTGGTGCCGCCGCGGCCGCTGACCCACGATCTGCTCAAGGACATCGTGGAGGCGACCGGCAACGAGCTGACCGAGGTGCAGATCACCTCGGTCACCGACCGTGTCTTCTACGCCAACCTGGTCTTCGCCTCGGGCGTCGAGGTGAGCGCGCGGCCCTCCGACTCGATCGCGCTGGCGCTGCGTACCGGCACGAAGATCGTCGTCTCCGACGAGGTCCTCGACGAGGCCGGGCTCGCCGTCCCGGCCGAGCAGGAGGACGAGATCGAGAAGTTCCGCGAGTTCCTCGACGAGATCACTCCCGAGGACTTCGAGTCCCACTGAGGTCGCTGCCGGGATCCTCACCCTGCCCGGGATGTGGGCGTGCCTCCTGGTCGGAGCCGTCGTGCTGGTGCTGAACGCTCTGGTCGCGACAGGCAGTGATCTAAAGCCTCATTCTCCACATGAGGGTTAGGTCGGACGACACGCCGGAGGGGGTTCTTTGACCAGGGACCTTGCGGCGCTTACCTTGTAGTTGTCTCTGTTGTAACTCCAACGGTGTGGTCCCCCCGCCGCAGCCGTTCATTCCCCGAGTGGAGTTACGCACAACGGAGTAGACGATGGAGGACATCGTGTTCGACCACGAGCAGAAGCCCGGCCACGGCGCCGACGACGCGCAACGCGCGGCGGAGCAGGCCGACGAGCAGGGCCTTCTCTTCACCGACGATGTCTCGCCACTGCCGAGCGACACCGGCTACCGCGGCCCGACGGCCTGCAACGCAGCCGGGATCAGCTACCGCCAGCTGGACTACTGGGCGCGCACCGGTCTCGTCGAGCCGAGCGTGCGCGGCGCCACCGGATCCGGCACCCAGCGGCTCTACTCCTTCCGCGACATCCTGATCCTCAAGGTCATCAAGCGTCTCCTCGACGCTGGCATCTCGCTGCAGCAGATCCGCGCCGCGGTGCACCACCTGCGTGAGCGGGGCACCGACGACCTGACCCGCGTCACCCTGATGAGCGACGGCGCCTCGGTCTACGAGTGCACCAGCAACGACGAGGTCATCGACCTGCTCCAGGGCGGGCAGGGCGTCTTCGGCATCGCCATCGGCGGTGTCTGGCGCGAGATCGAGGGGACCCTCTCCGAGCTGCCCAGCGAGCGTACGGCCGAGGACGGCGAGCAGGTCCCCTCGGCGTCCGACGAGCTGGCTGCCCGCCGCGCCGCCCGCAACGCCGGGTGACGTAGGACTCAGTCGACACCGGCCCTCGAGGCCCCGCGGACGCGGGACCTCGAGGGCCGGTCGTTTATGCTGGGGGTGCTGACCATCCCGCACGGGAGAGCCCCAACTCGTTGGGGCGCCGAAGGGGCAATTCCTCCCCGGAAACTCTCAGGCACCCACGACTGTGCGGACCAGGCAACTCTGAAGCGGCGAAGGCGCGGTGACAGAGGGGGAGGGCTTACGAGTTGTCTTAGATGCCCTCAGGAGCCACTGTGTCCGACACGCCCACCTTGTCCGAGCTCGACGCCGCCTCCCCGTTCGTGGAGCGCCACGTCGGGCTCTCGGCCGCCGACGAGGCGACCATGCTCGCGCGGCTCGGGTACGACTCGGTAGCAGCGATGATGGACGCGGCCGTCCCGGCCGGGATCCGATCCGTCGAGTCGCTGGACCTGCCCGCCGCGCTGAGCGAGGCGCAGGTCGCGTCGCTCGCCCGCGAGATCGCCGCGTCCAACAAGCCCGGCGAGGCGATGATCGGGCTCGGCTACCACGCCACCGTGACGCCGCCGGTGATCCGCCGCAACGTGCTCGAGGACCCGAGCTGGTACACCGCCTACACGCCCTACCAGCCCGAGATCTCCCAGGGCCGCCTCGAGGCGCTGATCAACTTCCAGACGATGGTCGGAGACCTGACCGGTCTGCCGGTCGCCAACTCCTCCCTCCTGGACGAGGGGACCGCCGCCGCCGAGGCGCTGGCGCTGGTGCACCGCGCCAACCGGAGGGGTTCCGGTCCGTTCGTCATCGACGCCGACGCGCTCCCGCAGTCGATCGAGGTCGTGAAGGTCCGTGCCGAGGCGATGGGCCTCGACGTTGTCGTGGCCGACCTGTCGCAGGGTCTGCCCGAGGGTGACGTCATCGGTGTGCTGGTGCAGTACCCCGGTGCCTCCGGTCGCGTGCCCGACCTCAAGCCGGTCATCGACGCCGCCCACGAGCGCGGCGCGCTCGCCGTGGTCGCCGCCGATCTGCTCGCGCTGACCGTCCTGGAGGCGCCCGGCACGCTCGGCGCCGACGTCGTGGTCGGCTCGACGCAGCGGTTCGGCATCCCGCTCTTCTACGGCGGCCCGCACGCCGGCTACATGGCCGTCCACGAGGGCATCGAGCGGCACCTGCCCGGTCGCCTGGTCGGCGTCTCCGTGGATGCGGAGGGACGGCCTGCGTACCGGCTCGCCCTGCAGACCCGCGAGCAGCACATCCGCCGGGAGAAGGCGACCTCCAACATCTGCACCGCGCAGGTGCTGCTGGCCGTCGGCGCTTCGATGTACGCCGTCTACCACGGCCCCGCCGGGCTGAAGACGATCGCGACCCGCACGCACCGCTACGCCGCGGTCCTGGCCGCCGCGCTCCGGTCGGCCGGGCTGCCGCTGGTCTCGGAGACGTTCTTCGACACCCTGGGTGTCACCGTGCCCGGCCGCGCGGCCGATGTCGTCACCGCGGCGCGTCGCTTCGGCGTACATCTGCGTCTGGTGGACGCGGACACGGTCGGCATCTCGACCTCCGAGGCGACCACCCGGTCGACCCTCTCGGCCGTGCTCAACGCCTTCGGCGTCTCGGGCGTGGACCTGGAGGAGATCGACCGCACCACGGCCAGCGCGCTGCCCGACGGCCTGGTCCGCACCACCGACTACCTCACCCACGAAGTGTTCAACGCGCACCACAGCGAGACCCAGATGCTGCGCTACCTGCACAAGCTGGCCGCCCGTGACTATGCGCTCGACAAGGGCATGATCCCGCTCGGCTCGTGCACGATGAAGCTCAACGCGACCACCGAGATGGAGCCGATCTCGCTGCCCGGCTTCGCCGACCTGCACCCGTTCGTCCCGGCCGACGACGCTGCCGGTTACGCGCGGCTCGTCGGCGAGCTCGAGGGCTGGCTCGCCGAGGTCACCGGCTACGACGAGGTCTCGATCCAGCCGAACGCCGGCTCGCAGGGTGAGTTCGCCGGGCTGATGGCGATCCGTGGCTACCTGGACGCTCAGGGCCAGGGACACCGCAACATCTGCCTGATGCCCTCCTCGGCCCACGGCACCAACGCCGCCTCAGCCGTGATGGCGGGGATGAAGGTCGAGGTCGTGAAGTCGGCCGAGGACGGCACCGTCGACCTCGACGACCTGCGCGCCAAGCTCGACGCCCACGGCGAGAACGTCGCCGCGATCATGGTCACCTACCCCTCGACGCACGGCGTCTACGAGGAGGGCATCACCGAGGTGTGCTCGCTGGTGCACGAGGCCGGCGGCCAGGTCTACATCGACGGTGCCAACTTCAACGCGCTCCTGGGCTACGCCAAGCCCGGCGAGTTCGGTGGCGACGTCTCCCACCTCAACCTGCACAAGACCTTCTGCATCCCGCACGGCGGTGGTGGCCCGGGCGTCGGTCCGGTCGCGGTTCGCTCGCACCTGGCTCCCTACCTGCCGTCGCACTCGCTCCACCCCGACGCCTCGAAGCGATCGGGCATCGGCGCGATCTCGGCCGCTCCGTACGGCTCGGCGGGCATCCTGCCGATCTCGTGGGCCTACATCCGGCTGATGGGCGCCGAGGGCCTGACCCGGGCGACGTCGGCGGCGGTGCTGTCGGCCAACTACGTCGCCGCGCGTCTCAACGAGCACTTCCCGGTGCTCTACCGCGGTGAGACCGGCCTGGTCGCGCACGAGTGCATCCTCGACCTGCGGCCGATGACCAAGGAGACCGGCGTGACCGTCGACGACGTCGCCAAGCGGCTCATCGACTACGGCTTCCACGCCCCGACGATGTCCTTCCCGGTCGCCGGCACGCTCATGGTCGAGCCCACCGAGTCCGAGGACCTCGCCGAGCTCGACCGGTTCATCGACGCGATGATCGCGATCAAGGGCGAGATCGATCGTGTCGCCTCGGGGGAGTGGACCGCCGAGAACTCGGTCCTGCGCGGCGCGCCGCACACCTCCCGGGCGCTCGTGGGCGAGTGGGACCGTCCCTACTCCCGCGAGGAGGCCGTCTTCCCGCGCGGCATCGACCCCGACAAGTACTGGCCGCCGGTCGCCCGCATCGACAACACCTACGGCGACCGCAACCTGGTCTGCTCCTGCCCGCCGGTGGAGTCCGAGGTGTAGGTTCCGAGCTTGCTCGGAACCTACAACCCGAGGAGGTCGAGCGAGCCCCGCCGGTGAGCTTGCGAACCGGCGACGGGCGGGTCGAGACCCAGTCGTCAGCCCGTGACCTCCCGCCGAGTCGGCCCGTCATGACCGAGATACCTGCCGAGTCGGCCCGTCATGACGGGCCGACTCGGCGTGGTTTTACGTCAGTTCGAGCCGGCTCGGCCTGTCAGCTGAGGGTCATGACGGGCTCGCCGTTGGCGTTGAGCCCGGCGCCGTGGGTGCACGTGCCGGACCTCGGCGTGCCGCCGTTGTAGGCCTGGCGCAGGCAGTTGCGCAGGGCGAGCTGCCCCCAGTAGTTGGGGTGCAGACTCTCCTGGATGTAGTAGTTGCCGCTCGCGGTGGAGACGGTGCGGATCTGGTTGACCCACTCGGTCTTGTCGACCGCACCGGTGGCTCGCCAGCTCGACAGCCCCTTCTCCTCGAGCAGGCCCACGGTGTTCTCGCACAGCCGGCGGCCGGCAAAGGCGCCGGTGACATCGATCGTCTTGATGTTGGTCAGCCCGGAGTCGGTGGCCGCGCCCGAGATCGCGTTGTTGATGGTCGGCAGGATGGTGTTGTACGCGTAGTCGGCATCGGCGTTCCAGAAGCCGCAGCCGCCGGTGTTCTGACGGGTGTAGCCGGACTCGCTGTAGCGGTAGACCGAGGAGGTCGCCAGCGGCGAGGGCACGTTCTGGACGATCAGGGTCCAGGCACCGTCCGCGTAGCCCGCGTTGCGCATGGCGGTGCGTACGTTCTGGAAGGCGGTGGCGATCCGGGCGCGCACCGCGGCGACGTTGCCGGCCGCCATCGCGTTGGTGACGACCGCGTCGTCCTTGCAGTAGTCCTTGCTCCAGGACGGCGAGAGCAGGAAGTTCTGCACGCACTGGGTGACGATGGCGGCGAAGTTGAAGTCGTTGCCGCCGATACCGATCGTCACCGCCTTCACGTTGTGGGTCGCAGCGAAGCTCTGCAGCATGAGGGCCTGGCCCTGGTTGGCGCCGCTGGAGTAGAAGTCGATGCCGGGCTTGAAGTAGCCCTCGCTCGTCGTGGTCGTGGCGACCTTCGCCCCGGAGCAGGCCAGGTTGAGCCCGTTCACGCCACCGCCGATGTACGCCTCGGCGGCCGTGCTGCGGTGGCAGCGGTTGATCGTCTCGGCGGTGCGGGTGGCGTTGTCGAAGTAGGTCGCGCTGCCGCCCGCATCGACGAGCGACTCGCCGGAGTTGCTGTTGCCTGCCCAGCGGCCGGCCTCGCCGGAGACGTAGCTGTCACCCACGGTGACGATCCACGGCGTGCCGCTTCCGGGGCCGTCTGCGTGGGCGGGCGAGGCCATCAACGTCGTCGCGGAGAGCAGGGACGCTGGTAGCAGAAGGGTTGCGGCGACCTGGGCGAGACGGGTGCAGAGACGTGGCACGGAAACCTCCGGGTGGTGGGATGGGCTTCCGCGGCGCGGAGCCGCCTCAGGCTAGTGACGTACGTCACTGTCGGGGAACTACCGCCGGGTAACATCTGTGGTCCCGACGGTTAATTCTTCGATCAGGTGCCGAGGACCTGAAGCGTGGATCCCTCCCGGCCCTTGGTCACCGCCAGCTGGGTGGGGATGCGCTCGCGCATCTCGGTGACGTGGCTGACCACGCCGATGATGCGACCGCCCTCGCGGAGGGTGTCGAGGACGTCGAGCACGTCGTCGAGGGTGTCCGCGTCGAGGGAGCCGAAGCCTTCGTCGACGAAGAGGGTGTCGAGCATCTGGCCGCCGGCCTCGTTCATGATCACGTCGGCCAGGCCGAGGGCCAGGGCGAGGGAGACCACGAAGGTCTCCCCGCCCGACAAGGTGGCGGGGTCCCTGGACTCGCCGGACCAGTCGTCGCGCACCATCAGCGCCAGGCCGCCGCGGCGGTCACCGGCGCCCTTGGCCGCTGAGTGCTCCAAGGCGTAGCGCTGGTCGCTCATCTTCGCCAGCCGCTCGTTGGCCGCGGCGACGACCTGGGTGAGGCGGTAGGCGACGACGTAGGCCGACAGGCTCATCTGGAGCTGGTTGTCGCTGCTCTTCCCCTCGGCGAAGGCGGCGATCCGGGCCGCGACCTCGAGGTCGTCGCGAACGGGCGCCCAGGTCGAGAGCGCCTGGGTGAGGTCGCGCTGCAGCGAGTCGAGGCGGGCGGCGCGGTTGGCGGCGGTGTCGGCGGCCGATCGGGCTGCGTCGGCGGTGTCGGCGGCCTTGCGGTGGGCGAGCGAGAGCGCCTGCAGGTCGGGCTCGTCGGTGGCCAGGATCTCGGCGGCCCCGGGTGAGTCGAGGGTCGCGCGTGCGGCCGCCAGGCTGTCGGCGTACGTCTTGATCTGGCTGTTGAGCACCGCGACCCGGTCGGGAGGGAGCGCGGCGGCGAGGGCGCTCTCGGGGCTGTCGAAGCCGGCCCGGACCGCGGTGGCGGTGAGAGTGCGCTCGGCGCCGGCGAGCGCCTCCGCAGCACGCGTGGCCGCCTCGAGACGCTCGAGGGTGGTGGCTGCCGTGCGGTGTTCACGGTCGAGGGCGGTGAGCAGGGCGTCGAGATCCGGGTGTTCGTCGCGGACGTCGCGCAGCTGCTCCTCGAGACGCTCGCGCTCCTCGGTGAGGTGTCGCAGCGTGGTCTCGAGCTCGGCGGCGCGGGTCTCGAGCTCGGCACGGAGGGCGACCGATCGCTCCTGGGCCTGCTCGGCGGTGGTGAGCTCGGCGCGCAGGTCGGCCTCCCGGGCAGCCGTACGCTCCAGGCCGGCGAGTCGCTCGGCCAGCGACTCGGCATCCTCGTCGGTCTCGCCGGTGGCCTCCTGGGCGAGCTGGAGACGCGTGGTGAGGTCGCGCACGTGCTGGTCACGGGCGTGCTCTTCGGCGCTGGCGTTGTCGTAGACCGTCTGCGCGGTCTTCTCCGCCGCGGCATCCGGGGCGCCGTCGGCGGGAGAGGCCTTGTGCGGGTGCTCGTGGGAGCCGCACACCGGGCAGTCCGCACCCACGGCCAGGGCGCCGGCGAGCTCGGCCGCGATGCCGTCGAGCCGGGCCTGGCGTACGTCGAGATAGTGGGTGCGCGCCTCCATGGCAGCCGTCCTGGCCGACTCGTGCCGAGCTCGGGCATCGGCGAGCTCCCGGGTCATCCGGGCTACCTCGGTCACGGCCGCGACCTGAGCGCGGAGTACAGGGATCGCCGCGGCCGCCTCGGTGGCCGCCGCCAGGTCGGCACCGAGGGCCTCGGTCCGCTGCGGCAGCTGCTCGGCGAGACGTGCCTGTTCCTGCGTCTGGGCGACCACGCGGTCTCGCTGCGCGCCGGTGGTGGCGAGCTCACGGGTGACCTCGCTGAGCCGACGCTGGACCGGCACGAGGGCGCGGGCCTGCGCCAGGCGCGCCGAGATCCGGTCGGCGGCCGCCTTGGCGTCGCTCAGACTCAAATCGCCCGGCGCCAGGGCGGACGCCTGCGCGTGCTCGCGCCGCGCCTGGTCGGCGAGCTCACTGACCCCGGCCACCGCCTCGGCGCGCTGGGCGGCCTCGACGCGGCGTAGGCGCTCCTCCTGCTCCTCGGCCGTGGCGACGAGACGGCTCTCGGCCGCGGCGGCAGCTCGGAGGCCGCGCTGCTTCTCGGCCATCGCGCGGGCGGCGTCGAGGGCAGCCAGCGTCTCCGATTCCGCGGCCAGGGCCTCCATCGCGGCGCCGGAGGTGACGGCCTGCGCCTCGGTGGCCTCCTCGGTGAGGGTGCGGGCCCAGGCGGCGATGGCTCCGTCACCGGCGGGGAGGCCGAGGTCATGCACGTCCCAGTCGTCGGGAAGCGTCACCGCCGCCGTCTCGCTGATCCGGCTGACCACCTCGGCGACGCCGGCGTTGAGCTCCTCGGATCGGCGCCGGAGCTCGACGCGGCGCTCACGGAGCCAGCGCTCCACATCGGCGAAGCGCTCGGTGCGGAAGAGCCGCTCCAGCAGGCGCTTGCGTTCCTCGGCGCTGGAACGGAGGAAGGCCTGGAAACGACCCTGCGGGAGCATCGCGACCTGGACGAACTGGGTGAGCGTCATGCCGAGAAGGTCGGAGACCAGATGGCCGGCCTCGTCGAGGCGGTTGGTGAGGGTGCGCCACTCCTCGCCGACCAGCTCCATGAGCACGACCGACGCCTGCTGGGTCGTGGTGCCGGCACCACGACGTTTGGGGCGCTCCCACGACGGCGAGCGGGTGATCCTGAAGCGCCGCTGGGCAAGCGTCGCATCCAGGACGACACGGGTGGCGACCTCGGCCGGGGCTCGGTCGCTCCGCAGCCGCTTCGCGACCGAACGGTCGCCGGGGACGTCGCCGTAGAGCGCGAAGCAGACCGCGTCGAGGACGCTGGTCTTGCCGGCGCCGGTGGCGCCGGAGAGCAGGAAGAGCCCCGCCTCGGAGAGCTGGTCGAAGTCGACGTCGACCGTGCCCGTGAACGGGCCGAACGCGGTGACCTCGAGGTGGTGCAGACGCATCAGAAGAGCACCTCGAGCCACTCCTCTTCCTCGGCCGCGCCGGCGGCTGAGTCGAGGGTGTCGACCTCGGGATCCTCGCAACAGGCGTCGACGGCGGTCTGCAGCAGCGCCAGCTCGGCCTTGGCCGCAGGCTCGCCGCGCAGCTCGGTCACGAACTCGGTGACCAGGTCGATGTCGCGTCGCGGGCGGGACGGGTCGGGCCGGGACAGCGCGCCCAGGACCGGAGCGGTGGACTCGAAGCCCAGCACGAGCGTGTGCGGGAAGCGCCGCCGCAGCCGCTCCATGGCCTGGGCCGGTCGGATCCGGTCGGTCAGGGTGATCTGCAGCCACGACTGCTCGTGGGCCTCGTGGCGCGGGTCGCTCAGCAGCTCCTCGAGCGTCCCGCGCAGCCGCGAGAGCTTCCGCGGGACTGGCGCTTCCACGAACTCGCTGGCGACGAACCCGGACTCGTCGAGATCGATGAGCCAGGAGCCCTTGAGATGGTTGGCCTCGGAGAAGGAGTAGGCCAGCGGCGAGCCGCTGTAGCGCACCGTCTCGGTGATCGTGTGACGCCCGTGGAGGTGGCCCAGGGCGGCGTAGGAGATGTCCTCGAAGAGGCTCGCCGGCACCATCGAGACACCGCCGACGGAGATGTCGCGCTCGGAGTCGGATGGCTCCGCGCCGGTGACGAAGGCGTGGGCCATCACCACGCTGCGGGCACCTCGGCGGTCGAGGTCGGCACGGACCCGTCGCATCGCCTCGCCGAGCGCCGCGTGATGGGAGCGCGACTCCAGGCCCCAGGACGCCCGGGCGGCGTCGGGATCCAGATAGGGGAGACCGTAGAAGGCCACCTCGCCGTGCTCGTCGGGGAGCATCACCGGACGGCCGACGCCGGCCAGGTCGGTGCGGATGAAGATGCCGGCGGCGTCGATCAGCTCGGAGCCGAAGCCCAGCCGCTGGGCGGAGTCGTGGTTGCCGCTGGTGATGACGACCTTCGCCCGCGAGGCGGCCAGACGGGCGAGCGCCTCCGAGGCCAGCCGGACGGCGTCGACCTGCGGAAGCGCGCGGTCGTAGACATCGCCGGACACGCACACCACGTCGACCTCTCCCTGCTCCACCACGGAGAGGAGATGGTCGACGTACGCCGCCTGGTGCCCGAGCATGCCCTCCCGGTGGAAGGACCGGCCCAGGTGCCAGTCGGAGGTGTGCAGGATCCGCATGAAACGAAAACTATCGGTGAGCACGGACACTCTTGCCGCCGACTCACCGCGACGTCTCGGCTACGCGGGATAGGTCACCTTCACGGCCAGCTGCCGCTGCAGGTTGTCGGCAGCGTCGGAGACCCGGCGGCGTACGCCCGGGTCGAGATCCAGCTGGACGACCGCCCGCGCGGCAGCGAGGGTCTCCTCGGTCACCGACCCGCTGGGGAAGAACGCCTCGGCGGCCTCGGCCAGGCTCCAGCCCGAGCGCTTCTCGGCGGTGGCGGGAAGCTCGGCGAAGTAGCGATCGACGTAGCCCGCGGTGAGCTCAGCCGGGCCGGTCCAGAACGCCCGCCCGGCGGCCAGGATGTCGTAGTTGGGCAGGTCGGTCTCGCCGGTGAACACCGACCAGCCGTAGGCCTTCGCCTCCGCGTCGGGGATGCTGACCAGCGCACCGTTGAGATGGATGCGGGCGTCGTTGGCCGGCTCGGCGTCATAGGCCGCCTGGAGCTCCTCACGAGAGGCGAAGCCGTTCTCGGCGAGCTTGGCGAGGATGCGCCAGCGCAGGTCGAGGTCGGTCTCGATGCCGGCGGGGGGAGTGGACAGCCACTCCCGCAGCAACGACTCGGAGCTCGCCGAGCGGATCGCGGTGCGGTAGGCCGACAGCTGCAGCTCCGAGCCGGGAGCGACCTCGTCGAGCTTGCGGAGCGCAGCCTCGTGGAGCCGCTCGCGGGCGCCGGCGGGTGCCAGCGGCACCACGGAGCCGAAGAGCCACGGCATGGTGCGGCGCGGGGTGTCCTCGAGGTCCTCGATCGGCAGCGAGGCCTCGGCGATGTCGATGACGTCGGCCGGGTCGACCGCGGCGTTGAACCAGGCACTGCGCAGGTTGTTCCACACCCCTGCGCGCAGGCCACCGTCGCTGACGTCCGGGAGCGCCGCCTTCAGGGCCTGGACCGTCTCCCAGTCGGGGATCGCCGAGGCCCAGGTGTCGTCGTAGGGGTCGAGCACGACGGCGTTGGCGGCGACCTGGAGCGGCGTCTGGTCGCCGGTCACGGTGATCTCCGAGGTGGTCCACTGCGTCCCGTTGAGGATCGCCGCACGGAAGGTGTGGGAGCGATCGGCCGGGTGCAACGACGGAGCGGTGCGGTTGACGACCATCTTCGCCGGGTCCCACGAGAGCGTGTCCGGGCCGGCGGTGAGCAGCCACTGGGAGGTGAAGGCGTCGAGGTCGAAGTCGACACCCGCCGCAGCCGCGGCGGAGTCCCAGGAGGCGAACAGGTCGTGCATGGTGGCGTTGCCGAACCGGTGCCGGGTGAAGTGGTCGATGGCGCCGGCGAAGAAGACGTCGTCGCCCAGGGATGCGGCCAGCTGGCGCAGGATCGCGGAGCCCTTGGAGTAGGAGATCCCGTCGAAGTTCTGCAGCGCGGAGACCGCGTCCTCGGCGCCGTTGCCGGCGACCGAGTGGGTCGAGCCGCGCTGGTCGGCGGTGAGGCCCCACTGGCGGCGGGCGTAGGACATGTCGGCCCAGGCGTCGTCGTACTGGGTCACGTCGGCGGTCACCCGGTTGCCCATGTATTCGGCGAACGACTCGTTCAGCCACAGGTCGTCCCACCACTGCGGGGTGACCAGGTCTCCGAACCACTGGTGGGCCATCTCGTGGGCGACGGTGGTGGCGCGCTGGATCCGCATGCCGCGGGTGACCCGCGAGGTGAAGACGAGCGGGTCGCGGAAGGTCACGCAGCCCGGGTTCTCCATCGCGCCCGCGTTGAACTCCGGCACGAACGCCTGGTGGTAGTTGCCGAACGGGTAGCGGATGCCGAAGAGCCGGTGGAACTCGTCGAAGCACTGCTTGGTGAGTGTGAAGAGCTCCTCGGCGTCCTTGTCGAGGTCGGCGGCGATGCTCTGCCGCGAGCTCAGCGAGAGCGGGATCCCGTCGTGCTCGTCATGGATCATGTGCCACGGGCCGGCGACGAGCGTGACGAAGTACGTCGAGAGCGGCTGGCTCCGCTCGAACTCCCACTCGCCCGGTGAGATCTGGGTGCCGGGCGCGTTGCCGATCACGGTCCAGTCCTGCGGCGCGGTGACATGGAAGGTGTAGGGTGCCTTCAGGTCCGGCTGGTCGAAGCAGGCGAAGATGGTCGGGGCGGCGTCCATGAAGCACATCCCGTAGACGTAGGCCTTCCCGTCGGCCGGGTCGACGCTGCGGTGCAGCCCCTCACCGTCGTTGCGGAACGGCATGGTCGCCTCGACGACGAGCTCGTTGGCGCCTTCCGCCGTGGTGATCGGGAGGCGTCCCTTCGCGAGCGTGGCGGGGTCGACCGGGCTGCCGTTGAGGCTGATCCGGGCCACCGAGACCGGCTTGAGGTCGACGAACGTCGGCCCGCCCTTCGAGGTGAACCGGATGGTCGTCACCGAACCGAAGGTCTCTTCGCTGGACGCCAGGTCGAGACGTACGTCGTAGTCCTCGATCTTCAGCAGTCCGGCACGGGCGATGGCCTCGTCACGGCGCAGGGGCAGGCTCTGGGTGGTCACGTCGCACAGGCTAACGGGCGGGTGGCACTCTTACCCCATGACTTCTGATGCGGCAGACCAGCGCTCGGTATCTCTGGAGAAGATCGGTGAGCACCGCTTCCGTGCGACCAACGCGCGCGGCGGCACCGTGGTGATCGGCCACGGTGACGATCCCGACTTCACCCCGGTCGAGCTGCTCCTCGCCGCCCTGGCCGGCTGCAGCGCCCTGGACGTCGACTTCATCACCGGGAAGCGTTCGCCGATGGAGACCTTCGAGGCCCTCGCCGCGGCCACCAAGATCCGCGACGAGCAGGGCAACCGCCTCGTCGACATCTCGGTCACCTTCGACATCACCTTCCCCGAGGGTGAGGCTGGCGATGCTGCCCGCACCGTGCTCCCGGACGCGATCAAGAAGTCCGAGACCCGGCTGTGCACGGTTGGCCGCACCGTCTCGGTGGGCACCCCGGTGACCTACGGCGTGGGCGACCTCTGACGGTTGGGTTCGGCGCTTCGTCGGGGTAGTCCGGGAGCGAACTGCCCATTTACCGGCGAGTAATAGGCAG